>CAZNAX010000039.1:0-21872 GCA_964570965.1 uncultured Desulfatibacillum sp. | reverse complement strand
GGAACCAGTGGTTGGTGCCGGCGCCGAGGAAGATCATGGACTTGCCCCGGGTCTTCTCCGCATTCTCGGCGAACTCGCGGGCCACGCGGATCGCGTCCGCGGCCGGAACGCCGGTGATCGCCTCCTGCCAACCGGGGGTAAACGCCCGCGGGTCGTCGTAGCCGGAGGGGTAGTCTTCGGCGTGCGCATCCGTTTCCCGGCGCCGGACGCCGAGGTGCGCCGCCAGAAGGTCGAAGACCGTCGTGACGCTGAGAGGCCCGGACGGGGTTTGCACCTGCCGGACCGGAACGACGCCAGCGCGCGTGCCGGCGCCGTTGACCTCGAAGAGCGGAGAGTGCACCCGGGCCCAGCGCTCGCAGGATGACGCGAAGCTGAGCGCGGGGTCGATCGCAGCATCCGTAGCCGCGTCCTTCAGGTTCAGGTTCCAGCGGCCTTCCTCGCTCCAGCGGAAGCCGATGCTGCCGTTCGGCACAACCAATCGGTTGGAAGCGGCGTCGAACAGGACCGTCTTCCATTGGGCGTTGGTCGATGGATCGCCCAGGTCCGAGGCCCGCAGGAATCGCCCGGCCTTGAATTCACCCTGGCAATCTTCCAGCACGACCACGAACGGCAGGTCGGTGTAGGCCTTGGCGTAGGACATGAAATACTCGCTCGGCCGGTCGATGTAGAATTCTCTCAGGATGACGTGGCTCATGGCCATGGCGAGGGCCGCGTCCGTGCCGGCCTTGGCCGGCAGCCAGATGTCGGCGAACTTGACGTATTCGGCGTAGTCCGGGGCCACGGCGGCCACCCGCGCGCCGCGGTAGCGCGCCTCGGTGAAGAAGTGCGCGTCCGGCGTGCGCGTCATGGGCAGGTTGGTGCCCCAGACGATCATGTAGGAGGACTCGTACCAGTCGGCGCTTTCCGGAACGTCGGTCTGCTCGCCCCACATCTGGGGCGAGGCCGGCGGCAGGTCGCAGTACCAGTCGTAGAAGCTCGCCAGCACCCCGCCGATCAGCGACAGGAAGCGCGCCCCGGAGGCGTAGCAGACCATGGACATGGCCGGAATCGGCGTGAAGCCGAAAATGCGGTCGGGGCCGTGGGTCTGGATGGTGTGGATTAGGGAGGCGGCCACGAGGGTCGCCGCCTCGTCCCAGGACACCCGCACGAAGCCGCCCTTGCCGCGCGCCGCCTGGTAGCTCTTGCGTTTGACCTCGTCCGCGGCGATGCTGCGCCAGGCGGCGACCGGGTCCGGCTGCGCGGCCAGAGCCTCGCGCCAGAGCGCCAGCAGGGTCGAACGCACCAGCGGGTGCTTCAGCCGCACCGGGCTGTAGGTGTACCAGGAATAGGTCGCACCGCGCGGGCATCCGCGGGGTTCGTGGTTGGGAAAGCCCGCGCCGCAGCCGGGATAGTCCGTGCGCTGGGTCTCCCAGACGATGATGCCGTTCTTGACGTAGACATCCCAGGAGCAGGAGCCCGTGCAGTTGACACCGTGGGTGGAGCGGACTTTCTTGTCGTACTGCCAGCGGCGGCGGTAGAAGTCCTCCCACTCGCGCTGGCCGCAGCGGATCTGGCCCCAGCCGCCGGGCAGCGTTTCCTCGCGGCAGCCGGGCGTTTCGCCTAATGGGCGCAGGAATCTGAGCTTGGAGAGAAAACCGTCACCGGACATGAGCACCTCCGGAATATGTTGATGATCCGGTCCAAGACGCCCTGAGGATCGGAGACACGGAAATGCAAAGCGCAACGAACGCACGGCCACCAGAGGTGGTATGCCCTCCCCATAGCCGATGAATCCAGCGCATGGTTTGACCTAAGTCAATAATCGACGGCAACCTATGAAAACCCTATCCGGGCATCCTTGCCGGGAATCATCGATGCTGTGGGAGCGGCTTTCCAGCCGCGATTTTTCCTCGCGGTCCGATCGCGGCTGGAAAGCCGCTCCCACCGACATTTATGCAAGCAACGCGTCGATTGGCGTCCACCCGGTCATTCCCGCCGCATATTCACCGCCGCGTACTTGTAGGACGGCTCGCGCGATACCGGGTCAAAGGCCGGAAAGGTCAGAAAATTGGTCTCTGCATAGTGCATGGGCATGAAGAGCGCGCCGCGCGCCACGGTGTCGCCGACGGCGGCCCGAACCTTCACTTCGCCGCGCCGGGAGCTTACCCGCACCCAGTCGTTCGGCTGGATGCCCAGGGCCGCCGCGTCCTCCCGGTGAATCTCCACATAGGGATCGGCCGGGTGCATTTTCCTCAGCTTCTCCACTTTGCCCGTGCGCGTCTGGGTGTGCCACTGGGCCACGCTGCCGCGGCCCGTGAGCAGGACGAAGGGGTATTCGCCGCCCTCCTCTTCCGGTACGGGTTCGATCGCGTCGAAGAGAAAGCGCGCCCGGCCGTCCGGGTGGAAAAAGCGTCCGTCTTCGAACAGGCGGCGCTCCCCAGAGAGGCTCGCCGCGCCGGCGGAGCAAGGCCACTGGATTCCGCCCTCGGCCTCGATCCGGCCGTAGTCCCCGATCCCGGAGATATCACAGGGTTGGCCCCGGGAAGCCTGCTTCAGCAGCTCGAAGACGGCGGCCGGCGAGGACCAGGCGCTGAACATCTCGCCGCAGCCCCAGGCGTCTGCGATGCGCCGGAAGATCTCGAAATCCGGCAGCGCCAACCCCGGCGGCTCCATTACCTTGCGGATGACACCGATGCGGCGCTCCGAGTTGATGAAGGTGCCCTCTTTCTCCCCGCAGCCGGCCGCCGGCAACAGCAGGTCCGCCATCTGGGCCGTCTCGGTGGATTGGTACATGTCCTGGACCACGAGGTAATCCAGTTTTTTCAGAATGTCGAAAAGCCAGGCCTTGTCGATCCAGGAGTGCGCCGGGTTGGTGCAGACGATCCAGAGCCCCTTGATCCGGCCAGCTTCGATTTCCTTCAGGATCTGGTCATAGGCCAGGCTGGGGCGCACGGGAATGCGGCCCGGGTCGATCCCCAGGATCCCGGCGATCTTGCGGCGGTGGTCGGCGTCGGCGAAGTCATGCCCGCCGAGCAGATTGGTGGTGTTGCTGAAGAGCCGGGATCCCATGGCATTGGCCTGGCCGGTGATGGAATTGGCACCGGTGCCGGGCCGCCCGATGTTCCCCGTCATCAGCGCCAGATTGATCACCGACTGGGCGCAGGCCACGGCCTGGTAGTTCTGATTGACCCCCATGGTCCACCAGAAGGATACGCGTTGGCCGTTGTGGATGGTTTCCGCCAGGGCCCGCAGGTCGGACTCGGGAACTCCGCACCGGCCGGCGATGTTCGAGGGGTCGAATATCTGCACATGACGGTGGAATTCATCGAAGCCGGTCGTGTGTTGTTCGATATAACTTCGATCGATCCAGTCGTTGCGGATCAAAAGGTGCGCAATGCCGTAAATGAGGGCCAGCAGCGCATCCGGACGGACGGGATAGTGTCGGGTGGCGCGTGAGGCCGTCTCCGTGCGCCGGGGGTCGATCACGATGATTTGAGGCTGGTGCGGGCTTTTCTTCACCCGGTTCCACATGATGGGGTGGGCGATGGCCGGGTTGGCGCCGATGAAAACCAGAACATCGGATGCCTCGAAGTCCTGGTAGGTGAAGGGCGGGGCGTCGAATCCGAAGGCGCGCTTGTAGGCCTGCACCGCCGTCGCCATGCACTGGCGCGTGTTGCCGTCGCCGTGGGCCATCTCCAGGCCGAATTTGCCGAGTGCGCCGAGGAAGGCGATTTCTTCGCTGGGCAGCTGCCCCGTGCCGAGAAAAGCGACCGAATCCTTGCCGCAGCGGGCCTGGATGCGCTTGAAATTATCGGTAAAGGCCTGGATGGCGGTGTCCCAGTCCGTTGGCACCAGCCGCCCCTCGGGACTTTTGATGCAGGGGCGGACGGCGCGATCCGCGGCCTTGAGCGGCTCCAGCAGGAGAAAGCCTTTGGGGCAGGCCATTCCGCGATTGACCGGGTAGTCGGCATCCGGCCAGACCTTTTTGCTCTCCGGCTCCACCGTCAGACGGCAGCCCGTCGAGCAATACCCGCAAATGGTTCGGATCAAATTTTGGGGCATGGTCCGCTCCTTCCAGACCGGCTGGGATAAGCCCATAGCACAAACAGCCGCAGCGGATCAATGCCGCCGAAATGCCTGAACAGCGAAAAATCAAGAACTGAAAAACTATTGGAGCCCTCCGGGGCTCTGCCGTCCATAGTTGATTGCTTCGGCCATCGCCTGATCATCGGGATTCCACAGCGCCTTGAACCCGTCTCCGACCACCTCGAAGCCCGCCGCGCGCAGGTTTTCGGCCAGCACCCGGGTCCCGTTCCACATGGTGTCGTAGACCAGGGTGATCTGGTTCTCCTGGACCAGGTAGGAGCTATCGGCCGCGAATCATCACCAGCAGCATCTTGAAGCGCTCCTCGGCATGCAGGGCGTGGGGCACGTCGGCCGGCATGATCAGCATTTCGCCGGTTGAAACGGTGGAAGTTTTTCTCCCGATCGAGATTTCCGCTCGTCCGTCCAGAATGTAAACGACGGCGTCGAACGGAGCCGTGTGTTCGCTCAGGCCCTGGCCGGCATCGAAGGCAAACAGGGTGATGTTGCCGATGTCTTTTTGGATCAGCATTTTGCTGACCACCGAGCCGGCCGTATAATCGACATGTTTTTCAAGGTGAAAAGGAATGCCTTTAAGGCTTGCTGCGTTATCCTTCATAGCTGCCTCCGTCTGTTTGTCATTCGACCTTTTCGAACATGTCCTTGCCCGCGCTGCACTCCGGGCATAGCCAGTCCTCGGGCAGGTCCTCGAAGGCCGTTCCGGGGGCGATGCCACCATCGGGGTCGCCTACGGCCGGATCATAGACATAGTCGCACGGGACACAACGCCACTTTTGCATCGGCATAGCTCCTATCTTTCGGGGGAATTTGGTTTTTTCGCGTTTCTGCCCTTGACTCCTTGGCCCCTGGAACCCTCGAGGCCTTTTTAACGCCACCGGGCTGGACCGGTGGCGGTTGACTCACTTGCCGGCCATCATGGCGGCAATGTCCTCTTGCACCGTGCCGATCGGCTTGAGATCGAACTTGTCGACCAGCACCTTGGCCGCGTTGGACGACAGGAACCCCGGCAGGGTCGGCCCGAGCCGCATCCCCTTGACGCCCAGGAAGAGGAGCGCCAGAAGCACCGCCACCGCCTTCTGCTCGTACCAGGCGATGTCGTAGGAGACCGGCAGCTCGTTGATGTCCTTGAGCCCGAACACCTCCTTCAGCTTCAGGGCGATGACCGCCAGGGAATAGGAGTCGTTGCACTGGCCGGCGTCGAGCACCCGCGGGATGCCGCCGATGTCGCCCAGGGCCAGCTTGTTGTAGCGGTATTTCGCGCAGCCGGCCGTGAGGATCACCGTGTCCTTGGGCAGGTTCTCCGCCACTTCGGTGAAATAGGATCGGGACTTCTGGCGGCCGTCGCAGCCGGCCATGACCACAAAGCGCTTGATGGCGCCGGACTTAACAGCCGCCACGACCTTGTCGGCCAGCGCCAGCACCTGATGGTGCGCGAACCCGCCGACGATCGTGCCGGTCTCGATCTCGGTCGGCGGCGGACAGCTCTTGGCCTTGGCGATGAGGGCGGAGAAATCCTTGGCGCCTCCTGCAGGCCGATCGGCGATGTGGGTGGCGCCCTGGTAGCCCACGACCCCGGTGGTGAACAGCCGGTCGAGGTAGGTGTTCTCCTTTTTCAGGGGAACGAGGCAGTTGGTCGTCAGCAGGATCGGCCCGTTGAAGGACTCGAACTCCTTGTTCTGGTGCCACCAGGAGCCGCCGTAGTTGCCGACGAAGTGGGGGTATTTCTTGAAGGCCGGATAGTAGTTGGCCGGCAGCATCTCGCCGTGGGTATAGACATCGACCCCGGTGCCCTCGGTCTGCTGGAGCAGCTCCGCCATGTCCTTGAGGTCGTGGCCGCTGATCAAAATCCCCGGGTTCGACCGCACGCCGATGTTGACCTGGGAGATCTCCGGATGGCCGTAGGTGGAGGTGTTGGCCTCGTCGAGCAGCGCCATGGTTGCAACGGCGGTCTCCCCGGCCTTCATCACCAGCCCCACCATCTCGTCCGTCGAAAGCTCCTTGGTGGTGGAGGCCAGGGCCTCCATCATGAAGTCGTTGATCTGCGCCTTGCGGAACCCCAGGACGGCGGCATGATCGGCGTAGGCCGCAATCCCTTTCAGACCGATGGTCAAAAGCTGGCGCAGGGAGCGGACATCCTCGTTGGCGTCAGCCAGCACGCCCACGGTCTTGGCCTTTGCGACGAACGCGGCCGGATCGCCTTCCCACGTGGCGGCTTCGGGCAGCGGCCCATCGTAGGGACGCCCGGTTTTTTCTTTGTAGACCGATAGAAACTTGGCCTTGACCTGAGCCCGGCGGCGGAGCCCATCCTGGATCAGGCCGATGAAGCGCGCATCGTCCCAGTTGGCATTGGTGATCGTGGCGAACAGCCCCTGTTCGATGAACTCATCGTTGGACCGGTCCGCCGCGCCCAGTTCCTTTAGCTTTTCACCGTAAACCGAAATTCCCTTCATGACAAAAATCAGAAGATCCTGGAGATTGGCGGTCTCTTCCGGCTTGCCGCAAACTCCCTTGACGGTGCAGCCGGTGTTCTTGGCGGTTTCCTGGCATTGAAAACAGAACATGGTGTTTCTCCTTTCGTCAGGTGGTGGTTAAGTTGCTTGTTTTGGTTCCTGCCTGTCCGGGCCGGGCTTTGGCAGGTCGTCTCTAAGCCGGGATGATGGTAGCGCAAAGAAAAGCTATGAGGGCCGCTCCGCAATCGCCGATCGGATGCGCTCCAGCAGGTACTCGATGTCCAGATTGTACTCCCGGGCCACATCGGCCAGGGTGTGAAAGGCTTCCGTGGGGCAGCCGACGCAAAGCAGCCGCATCTGCATGAATGCGGGCAGGGTCTGGGGGTAGCGGTCCAGCACCTCCTTGACGGTCAACCGTGCTGAAATTTTTTGCGGATCGATAGCCATCGGTGCTCAAGCCATCCACGGGTTCATGTTGGAACCCAATATAGGCCTGTCTTCGGAGCGTGTCTTTGCGCTGGCGCAACCAGAAGAAATTTTATTGAAAATGCTTTGCCGCGGGAAAATCGAGTGAGAAGGAGCCGGTTTCTAACAGTGCAGCGGTCAGTTGCCTTCCGCAAACTTCACCAGGGCCTGGGGGTCGGTGATACAGAAACCGCCGCCGCTATTTCCCCGGCGCCGATGTAGCGGATGATCGCCTCTTTGCCGGCCTCGTTCAGTTTGGCGAGCTTCAGGCGCCCCCGCTGAACCAGATAGCATTTTTCGGCCGCGTCTCCCTGCCGGAACAAGGTGAATTTCGGCGGGTGCTTGACCGGCTCCCCGCTGCGGCCCAGCCGGGCGAACTGCTCCTCCGTCAGTCCGCTGAACACGTTTGCCGCCTCGATGGGGGTCTCGATCGAAAGGTTCTTGTCCATCAGAGGAGTCCGATCACCCGGTCGCTTGATTCCAAGAGCTCGATCAGCGCATCGTAGTCGCCGAATGCTCTTGATTAGCCAACCGCCGGCCTCGCGTCAACCCTTCTAAACAAACGTTCAGGTAGAGCCCCCTGAATGTTGACATGTGCCGGAGCAATCCGCATCGGCTGGCCGAAAGGCTGGGCATCAAGGATTAGCCGGCACTTGGAAGCGCGTGATGTAGGCCAGCACATCATTCATGAGGCGGTTGATGCCGCGATAGGCGTCATCGGGGGCCGCGCGAAGGGCCTGCTCGGTCTGAATATAGTCGCCGGCGACCAGCTCGCCGCGGCAGTGGCGAATGATCTGGTCCGCGCTTTCCGGAGTTGTTTCCAGGTGGAACTGCAGGCCGATCACGTTTCTTCCGATCTGAAACGCCTGGTTCTCGCAGCCGGCGCTGCGGGCGAGATGGACCGCGCCCGGGAGGAGATCAAAGGTTTCCCCATGCCAGTGAAAAACAGTCGCCTGCGGCGGAAAGTGGAAAGCATCCGCCTCCTGGGATACCGCCTGAACGGTAAACCAGCCGATCTCCTTGTGCGCATTGGCGAACACCCTCGCCCCCAGGGCGCTCGCGATCATCTGGGCGCCCAGACACACGCCTAAGACCGACCGACCGCGTTCCACGGCCTCTCTGATAAACGCCTTCTCGGGCTTCAGCCAGGGGTGCTCCCTCTCATCGTTCACGCTCATCGGTCCGCCCATCGCGATGACGAGATCGACCGCACGAAGGTCCGGAAGCACGGCAGACTGATAAAACCGCGTATGGTGGACGACAGCGCTTCGCTGGGCCAGCCACGTCTCGATGCTGCCAAGCCCCTCAAAGGGCACATGCTGAAGAACCTGCACGTTCATATTTTCGACTCCGGCTACTTGGGATAGGGAATAATTTCGACCAGGTCTCCTTCGATTTGGTACTCATTCGGAACGTCCAGGAGCATCTCGGAACCGATTTTTTCGTGATCTGAATTGAACTGGGAATAAGCTGTAATCTTATAAATTTCGCTAATTTTACAGATCACAAAAAAGTGCTTTTGAAATCCGGCAAACCCCCGCGGTTCATCCGGAGGGCTCTTGATAATTGATTCAATGCTTTCGATGGGGCAGCTGAGATGAAAATGAGCTTTTTTTCTGCCCTGCCAATCGGATAGCTGCAGCTGCGCGAAGAGATGAATGGTGTATTTTCCCTCCTCATGGGTGATGTCGTCCAGCTGGCCGATAAACAGAATGTTGCGGTCCTCTTGCAGGAGATATTCTTTGAGAATTGCAGTGAAAATCATTTTGCCCTGCAACTCGTCCGGGGGGAACCTTTTATAGTCGTATTTGGCTTTCAATAAATTAAGCGTCTGCTCAATTTCATCCGATTGGATGCTTTTTTCACTTTCCAGCTTTTTCAACATTTCCACTGCTTCGCTGACGCTGATCGTTTTGCCGGTCGACGATTTCACCATATCGCGATATCGTTCCGCGGCTTTTTCCTCCTCATTTAAATTACAGGCGGACAAAATAATGCCAAACCAGAACGCCACGAAGATCGTAACGAGCCTTTTCAGAAACATGACGACGCTTCCTCTGATAGGGGATAATGGCATAATTACATGGATGGCGAACATTTCCGTGGAAGTTTTTTACCTTATCCGGTAAAAAGATTCAATATGCGGTCATGTGGGAAAGTTGAAGCCGATCCCACTCAGCCATCGGCTGCCGACCTCAATCGCGCCGCAAGGGAAAGGAAGATGCATGCAACAGCCTGAGGAAAAATCAGTCAGAAAACTGGATCACACCTCCCACTTGATTCTGCACCGGACCAGCAAGAACGAGCTCCGGGAGGGCATCAGCGTCATCGTCAAGGGCGATGGCGTGTGGGTATACGATCAAGACGGGAAACGCTATCTGGACCTGGATGCGGGGGTCACCCGGCCGGTTCACGTGGGCCACGGCTCCCAAGAGCTGGCCCAAGCGGCTTACGACCAGATGTGCCGCTTGGCCTACTTCACCCCGATGGGGTTTACCAACCTACCGGCCATGGAGCTGGCTGAAACCCTGGCGGGGATCGCGCCGGCCGGCATCAACCGCTTCACCTTTGAGTGCGGCGGATCCGAGGCGGTGGAAACGGCCATGAAAATCGCCAAGCACTATCACTATTACCGGGGCGACAAGGGCCGGTTCAAGATCATGTCCCGGCGAGGGGCCTATCACGGGGTCAACGGGATCGGTCTGCGGGCGCTGGGAACCGTCATGCCCATGCGCCAGGTGATGGAGCCGCTCGCCCCCGGCGCCGCCTTTATCGAGTCGCCCTATTGCTATCGGTGTCCCCACCACCTCACACCGCAGAACTGCGACATGGCCTGCGCCCGCGAGCTGACGCGCATCATTGAGTTTGAGGGGCCGGAACAGATTTCGGCGTTTATCGGCGAGCCGATTCAGCAGGCCTTCGGTGCGCTGAAGCCGCCTGCAGATTATTGGCCGATCATTCGCGAAATCTGCGATCGCTACGGCATCCTGCTCATCATCGACGAAGTGATCTGCGGGTTCGGCCGCACCGGCAAAATGTTCGCAACCGAATACCTCGGCATCCAGCCGGACCTGATGACCATGGCCAAGGGCCTCACCAGCGGTTATGTGCCATTGGGCGCCGTCGGATGCACCGACCCGGTGATGGAACCCATCGAGGTTCTCAATCACCTGCATACCTACGGCAACCACCCGGTCCCGTGCGCCGTCGGGGTGAAAAACATCGAGATTATCAAGCGCGATCGCCTGGTGGAGAACAGCGCGGCCGTGGGAGGCTACTTCCTGGAGGGGCTGAAGAACCTTGCGGGCCGTCCGTCCGTCGGTGAAGTCCGCGGCACTGGCCTCTGGCTGGCGATCGACTTCACCAGCGACAAGAAAACGCGGGCACCGTATCCGACCGCCAACCTGATGAACCTGCTGACACGGGCCAGGCAAAAGGGGGTCATCACCAAGACCATGGGTCTGGCCCTGGAGTTCGCACCGCCCTTGACGATCCAGAAAGACGAGATCGACTTTGCCCTCAAGGTGATCGAGGAGTGCATTGCCGAGGAAGAAAAGGTGCTGGGTCTTTGATCAGGGCGCTGGAACCGTTGAAGGCGGCGCAGCCTTCATCCGGCTTGCGGAACCTCGAGAATCACCTTCCCGATGTTCCGGTTTTCACGCACATAGCCGTGGGCGGCCTCCGCCTCGCTCATCGGAAACACTCGGTCGATGACAGGGATGAGGCGGCCGTCTGCAAGCAACGGCCAGAAACGTTCTTCAAACTGCCGGACGATGCGTATTTTTTCGGAAACCGGCCGGTGCCGCAACCGCGATCCGATCAGGCGCAGGCTTCGCCCCAACACCATGCCAAGATCGATCTCCGCCCGGCGGCCGCCCATCACTCCGATGTTCACCAACCGGCCTCCGGGAGCCAGCACCTCAATGTTGCGGTGCAGATAGGCCGCACCCACGGGATCCAAAATCAAGTCCACTCCCCGGCCGGCGGAGTGGGCTTTGATCTCAACGGCGAAATCCTGGCGCTTGTAGTCGACCGCCAACGTCGCTCCGAACCGACGGCAGGCGTCCAATTTCTCTACCGAGCCGGCCGTCGCGAACACCACCGCCCCCGCCGATCGAGCCATCTGGATGGCCGCCGTCCCGACGCCGCTCGCGCCGGCATGGATTAGCACCGATTCGCCGGTCGCCAGTTGCCCTTCGATGAACAGGTTCAGAAAAGCCGTCAGCCAGGCCTCGGGAACGGCCGCCCCTTGAGCGAACGACCAATCGTCCGGCAGTCGCAGGAGAAGGCCGCTGGGGACCGCCGCATACTCGGCGTACCCTCCGCCCGGAAGCAGGGCCAGCACCCGATCGCCCGCCGACCACTCCTTCACGTCCTCTGCCACCGCGTGGACGACCCCACTGATCTCAAGCCCCAGGATTTCCGAAACCCCCGACGGCGGAGGGTACTGTCCCCGCGCCTGCAGCAGGTCCGCCCGGTTGACGGCGGAGGCCCGCACCGCAACGAGCACTTCGCCGGGCCCGATCGAGACATCCCGAACCTCCTGCCAGACCAGGCGCGGCGCCTTGTCGCCCGGTTTCACGCCAACCGCTTTCATAGCCCCTCGCTCGAATGGTGTTTTATCAGGTGAATGTCTATGCAAAACGAAGACGATTTGAAATTCAATGCGCTTTGGACTTCATTTTGGGCCACGGTGGGTCCGGGTTGGAAACGGACCCAGGGGACCCGCCATCACCGGCGGGATAGCCGGTCCGCAGAACCTGCTCCACCGGCCGCCCCAGAAGGAAATCCAGCATGGCGGCTTCCAATCGCCCGCGGGCTACCATCAACCTGCGGATCTCCGCATCGTAGGCGCTGACTTCCGCCAGGCGGCGCCGGGCCTTTTCAGCGCCCGGACCGGCCAGGTCTTTCAGCCAAACTTGAATCCGTTCATAACTGCAGCGCCGTTCATGGTCCGCGATCAACTCCCACAACCCCTGAATGCCGGCCAGAAGATCGCTGCGGGAAAGACGGCGGCGGTCGTACACTTGCTCGATCCGTGCCGGGTCCCAACATACCAGCTCGCGGCACTCCAGCGGTCGACGCTCGTAGATCCGACAGCGGTTGGAGTCTTCGTCCAGAAACCGGCAGGTCCAGCTGCCGTCGCAGCCCTTGATCTTGATGATGTCGCTTTCGACACTCACCAGTCCGTCACGGATCGGGTCCCGGGCCGGCTCGCCCCTGCGGATCGTGTAAAGGTGGCGGGTATGGATGAATCCCTGCTCCACCAGGGCGCGATCCTCCCAATGCAGGGACGGCCCGCCGTTGCGGCAGCAGGTTCCGCAGTTCAAGCAGCTCTGAGTGTCATGGATGGGTTTCATCGCAGGCAGGCGGAGATGCACGACATCTTCGCCGTATCCGGAATTCGATGGTCAGGCTATAGCAGAAGATGAACGCCCTGGCAAACCGGCCCGGCCCCAATCGGCGTTTGAGGTCTGCCGGCTGGAAGGACGACTTACCTAACCATCGATTTGTATTTCAGAATCTTTTGAGTATAATGAGCCCCGTAGGCATCGCGGCGCACGCGCGAACCTGCGACCGGAGCAGAACTATGCGCATCCATGCGGATCAGCTCAAAAACGGCAGCCTGACCGTTGCCTTCGAGGAACCCGCCGACCGGTTTTCCGGCCTCCGGGAGATGGCCCGCAGCGGCGAGTGCGAGTTCAGCCGTCCGATTCGCGTACGCCTCAGGGCCAGCCGCATTCGGGAACTGGTGGAGATCGAAGGCGTGCTGCAGACAGCGATTCGCTTAACCTGCGGGCGGTGTCTGGCGCCGTTCATTTGCCCATTGGAGGTCGAATTTGCGCTCACCTACACCGGAGACCGTCCGGGCGAACCCGAAAACATTGGGCCGGAGGCGAAAGAGCTGGACGCCGGCGAAGCCGGCCTCATCTATTTCCAAGGGGAGGAAATCGATCTGACGGAGGGGATCCAGGAGCAGGTGATTCTGTCCTTCCCGTTGCGGCCCTTGTGCCGTGAAACCTGCAAGGGGCTTTGCGCGCGCTGCGGGGCCGACCTGAATCAAGAGCGCTGCCGGTGCGGGCCGCCATCGGCCGAAAGCCCTTTTGCGGCGTTAAGCCGACTCAAATAGGGTTGATGACGACGTGAGTGGATCGATCCCTGCGACCCAACCGGAGCCCGGCATATCCTATGAGCACTGACGCTTCACCCCCAAAAAGAAAAGGCCCCTTGCTGCCGCGACGCATGGGCGGATTTGCGCTGAGGGTTCTGCGAGACTTTCACGGGAATCAAGGCCTTCTGCTGGCAGGGGCGGTGGCGTATTATACCCTGCTGTCCATCGTGCCGCTGTTGGCCATCATCCTGGTGGGTCTGTCCCACTTCGTCAATGAAGATCAGCTGATCCAGACGATTGCCAGAAACCTTGAACTGCTGATCCCGGGGTATGCCGAGAGCCTGGCCGACCAGGTGCGGACCTTTCTCGCCCGCCGGCACCTGGTGGGTGTCGTGGGCTTCGTCATCATGCTGTTTTTCAGCTCCATGGCCTTTTCGGTCCTGGAAAGCACCATGGCCGTCATATTCTCCCACCGCAAACAGTCGCTGAAGCGTCCGCTTTTCGTATCGGCCATTATCCCCTATGTGTACATCCTCTTGATCGGTTTGGGATTTTTTTTAGTGACGATCATCTCGGGTGCGCTGGACGCCCTGGACCGCCAATCGGTGCTGATGCTGGGCTACGAACTCAGCCTGGCGGGGTCTTCCAAGGTTCTGCTTTTTTTCCTCGGCCAGGGCGGAATGGTGCTGATGCTGACCTCTTTTTACATCGTCTTGCCGGTGGGCCATATTTCCTTCCGGCATGCTCTGAGCGGGGCGCTCACCGCCGCCATTCTCTGGGAGATCATCCGGCGAATTCTGGTCTGGTACTATTCCCGTCTGTCGTTGGTCAACATCATCTATGGCTCGATTGCGACCACCGTGGTCGCGCTGCTCAGCATCGAGGTGGCGGTGATCATCCTGTTGCTGGGCGCCCAGGTGATCTCCGAGTTCGACCGCAGACACTACGAACGGGCCGGCACGCTGACCGGGCGCTGATTTCGGGACGATATTTTTCTTGCTTTCCTAGCGGCGCCTGGATACTGGATAAAAAGGAAACCGCCCATGAAACGAAACTTTGTTCTTCTCGCGGCCTTGCTCACGATCGCCTGTTCTCACGGACGCACCCCCAGTTTTCCCTCGGTGGCGAACCCGGACACGTTAGGGCAGGTGGTCGTCATCCGCAACGACAACCTCTTCGGGTGGGGCTTGTCGGTGAAAGTGACCTTTAACGACGTGGTGATCGCCCGCCTGCGGGCCGGCGAACACGTGACGTTTCCGGCCGCCCCGGGTCTGCACACCGTCGGGGTGGCGGAGCGCGGCATCAGCGTCGCAGTCGAGCGCCACCGCCGCTATTACTTCCTGATCAGCGCCGAGGACTCCCCGGCCGGATTCGAGATCGAACGCCTGGACCCGGGCCGCGGCGAGGAATGGGTCGCCAAAACCAAACCGGTCCATTAACGGCCGGACGGATGGGCGGAAGGCCCAAAAGGACCACCCGAGCTATCATCCCTTGGCCACTTTGTCCCGGAGCATCTTGAGTACTTCTTCCGGCGAATCCTTGGCCAGGATGTCCCGGAACTGATCACGGTAGTTTTTCACCAGGCTGATGCCTTCGATGATCACATCGTAGACCCGCCAGTTTCCCGCCTTCTGAATCAAGCGGTAGTCCAGGGGAATTTTCTTGCCATCCGCCGTCAGCACATTGCTGGTCACTTCGGCTTGACCCTCTCGCAGCAGAGATTCCTTTTCGAAGACCACCTTTTCATCTGAATAAGACAGCAACCGATCGGCATAAGTCTTCTCCAGCAACTCGCTGAACAGCTTCACGAATTCGCCCTGCTGCGGCGCGTTGAACTTGGCCCACTCGCGGCCCAGGGTGCGCCTGGACAGCTCGGTGTAATCGAAAATCTCATTGACGATGGATCGGATCTTGACGATCTTGGCGTCCTTGGTCTGGTCTTTGAAGCCGGGCTCCGCCAGCGCCTTGAGCACTTTGTTCACTTGCGACTCCACCGTATCCTTGGCGGTCACCGCCTGGATGGGTGCCGGCATCAGCAGCGCCGCCAGCCAGAGAACTGCAACGATTATTCCCGTGTGTCTTGAAAGCATGGTATTCCTCCCGATTACTTTTTGACGTCTCCGAATGCGTATTTGCTTACCAGGTCCATGATGTCGGCGGGCGCCTCGGTTTCCGTGATGGCGTCTCCGGCCTTCAGCTCGGCGCCGCTGCCGCCGGCGTCGATGCTGACATAACGGTCCCCGATCAGCCCTTCGGTCTTGATCGAGGCGATGGCGTCGTCATAGACCTTGACGCCCTTGCGGATGCGCAGTTCCACCATGGCCACCTGCCGCTCCTGGTCCATGGTCATCTTTCCTACCCGCCCGACCTCCAGGCCGAGCATGTTGACGACGCTGCCCGATCTCAGGCCGGTTACCTGGGTGAACCGTGCGTTCAGCGGGTAGGTGTCGTCTCCGAACAGCCCGAGGTCCCCGAGCTTGACCGTCATGTACCCGATGCAGGCCAGACCGATCAGCACGAAGATGCCGACCACCGATTCCTTTGAATACCTCTGCATGTCGAGTTACCTCCGTGTGCCGCATTGAAACATGGCGATGGGTTTTTTGTCGAACCGCGCGAATTCCATGACCGACTCGATTTCGACCTGGGGCTTGCCCTGCGCCATGCCGACGGAGATCACGAAATCGAAGCACTGCTTCGAGCGGGTCTCTTTGAGAAAGGTCTCCTCCAGCTCGCGCATGCCGTGCGCCTGGAAATCCGCGGTGAATTTTTCGAGGATGCGCCCGGCCTCCTCCAAATCGGAGAACGGCAGGAGGGTGGCGAACTCGTTGATCGTCAGCCGCGTGGAAAAGCCCCCCACGGCGCCGAAGTGCTTGCGAATGTAAGTTCCCAGCGACCGCAGGGTCTGCTGGGCCGCGTCATGGCTGATGGTCTCGCTGACTTCTTCCATGTTTTCGAAGCTGAAAATAAGCACGGCGTAGGATTCATCCGCTCCGCGCCGAACGAGTTCGGTTTGGTAGCGGATCTTGAAATGCCGGCTGGAGTAGAGGCCGGTGATGTCCTCCTTCAGATTTTCAAGGCTCTGCAGGATTTCATCCTGAAACGGATGGTTGAAGTTTTCCATCTGCTCCGGGGGACCCTCGAATACGATCTGCTTGTCCCATAGGACCAGAATGCGGTTCGAGATGAAAAACACGTCCGGGATCTCATGGCTGATCAGCACCGCGGTAAATCCGATCTTCCGCTTGTACTCGGCGATCATCCCCAGGATCGCGTTCTTGCGGATGGGGTCCTGGCCGGTGGTGGGCTCGTCGAACAGCACGATCTGCGGGTCGGTGACCAGCGCCCGGGCCAGGGCGGCGCGCTTCTGCATGCCGCCCGAGATTTCCGAAGGGTATTTGTGCGCCACTTCGGTCAGCTCGGTCTGCTCGATCCGCGCCATGGCCTTGGCCTCGATCTGCCTGCGGCCGAGCTTGGTAGTGCGCTTCAGCGGCAGCGCCACGTTCTCGAACACCGTCATCGAATCGAAGAGGGCGTTGTTCTGGAACATGTAGCTGATGCGGCCGATGTAGTCGTTCCACCCCTGGCGGGTCATCCGGCGAAGGGGCTGGCCCTGGTACAAAATCTCGCCGTCATCCGGTTTGAGCAGGCCGATGATGTGCTTCAGCGTCACGCTCTTGCCGGTCCCGCTCAGGCCGATCAAGGTGGTCACTTCGCCTTCGTAGACCTTGAGGTTGACGCCGCTCAGAATCGTGCGTTCACCGAAGCGCTTGGTGACGTTGCGAAACTCGATTAGGGGCTGCTTTTCCATAGAAACCGGTCAGGTGGTTAGGTTTTGGGCTGACGGCTGGAGTTCATAAAACCAGCCTTCAGCCTTCGGTCTTCAGTCTATCTTTCACCCTACAATAGAAAAGAGGTGACCACGTAGTCCGACACCAGGATCATGACGCAGGAGAGCACCACGGCCGAGGTGGTGGACAGGCTCACGCTCTTCGAGCCGTAGCTGTCCGTCCGCAGGTGGGTGAAGTAGCCCTGGAAGCAGCAGATGGTGATGACCAGCACGGCGAAGACGATCGATTTGATGAAGCCGCCCTTGACGTCCAGCCATTCCACGCTGGCGTCGATGCGATAAAGGTAGGCGCCGGAATTGGCCCCCATCAGAAAAACCCCGCTCAGATAGCCGCCCAGAATGCCGACGAGGTCGAAGAGGGCCGTCAGGATAGGGAAGCTGACCAGGGCGGCGGCGATGCGCGGGCTGATGAGATAGCCGAGGGGGTCGATGCGCATGGTGGTCAGCGCGTCGATCTGCTCGGAAATGCGCTGGATGCCGATTTCGGCGGTCATGGCGGAGCCGGCCCGTGCGGTGATCATGATCGCGGTCAGCACGGGGCCCAGCTCCCGGATCAGCGACAGCGACACCGCCGTACCGAGAAATCCGACCGCGCCGAACTTGTTCATGACGTAGTAAAGTTGCAGACTCAGCACCATACCCGTAAAAAAACCCACCAGGGCCACGATGCTCGCCGACTTGGCCCCAATGAAATAAATCTGATTGATGATCTCGGGGACCTGCTTGTAGTTGAAGATCTGGATGAACGCCCGCACCAGGAAGATCGCCATGGCGCCCAGCGTGTTGTTGAGCCGGATGCCGAAGCGGCCGAAGGGGTTCAATAGGGCCGCCAGCACCGGCCCCCGCTCATAGGCCAAGGCCGTTATGGGTTCGTTGTCTGGCAACTGGTCGACTGCCATGTATCAAGCTCCGTTGAGTGGATCTAGAGGTGGGCCGGCGCCGAATCGCCGATAGACCCGGGTGATCGCAGGATTGACAACCGCTACCCGAATCCGATAATGCTTGATTAATTTGGAAAAAATAGCACAATGATTCGATAAGTCAACCAACTCGCGATGGCCAGTCAGCGCCGCAGACACGCAGCCTTTTTTTCGGAGAAATGAAATGAACGACATGATTCGACCGGTATGTGTCATAGTTCGAGACGGTTGGGGGCACAACGAGAACCCGAAGGGGAATGCGGTCCTCGCCGCCCGCACACCTAATTTGGACTCCTATCTCAAAACGTATCCATGGACGTTGCTCGAAGCTTCTGGCGAAGCGGTCGGCTTGCCCGATGGATACCAGGGATCGAGCGAAGTCGGGCATCTAAATATGGGGGCGGGGCGAATCGTTCTGCAGGAATTAAAGCGCATTGATGATGCGCTTCGAAACGGCTCTTTTTTCGAAAACCGAAAATGGATATTTCTGATGAACTCTTGGCGCAGAAAAAAAAGCCGACTGCATTTACTGGGTTTACTTCAAGACGAGGGAGTTCATGCGCACCAAGAACACCTGTTCAAAATTATGGGGCGCGCCCGAGCGGAATTCCCCGACGGGGAGATGGTCATCCATCCTTTCCTGGATGGCCGTGACACACCCCCACGAAGCTCTTTGGAGTATCTTGCGAAACTCGACAACGTTATCAAAACAACCCCAAAATGCTCTATCGGAACCATAATGGGCCGTTATTATGCAATGGATCGATCCAGCGAATGGGCTTTAACGGACCAGGCTTACCACTGCCTTGTTTCGGCCGAGGGTCGCCGCGCACCGTCGGCCCAAGTCGCCGTCAGGGAGTCTTATGAAAAAGATAAAACTCCCGATCATGTTGAAATGTTTGACGAATATATTCAGCCTTACTGTATCGGCAACTACCAGATGGTAAAAGATGGGGATTGCGTTTTGCACACGAATTACCGTCAGGATCGGGCTATTCAGTTATCCAAAGCATTCGTTGACCCAAATTATCCGGGAATGCTCAAAAGGAAGCCGGAGGTTACATATATGGGATTCACAAGATATTACGATGAATTCGACGAATATCTGATGGAGCCGATGGGTGGCAGCGGGAGCATGAACAACCTGTTGGGGGAAGTCATATCGGCTGCTGGCTTTAGACAACTGCGAATATCAGAAACTCAGAAATTCCGCCATGTCACAAGCTTTTTTAACGGAAAATCAACCACTCCATATGCAAAGGAGGACGATGTGGAGGTTAAGGGTCGTTTTGATCCAGCCACTTTTGCAAGTCACCCGGAGATGGAAGCTCACAGGATTACGGAAGAATTATTAAATCGCCTTAGCGCGGCCCCCTATAAGTTTATTCTAGTGAACTTTGCAAATGCCGACATGGTCGGGCATACTGGAAATTTTGAAGCTGCAAAAAAAGCCATTGAGGTGGTGGATGAGTGTGTCGGAAGGCTTGTTTTGCGTTTACTCAAACTGAACTTTCATGCGTTTATTACCGCAGACCATGGAAATGCAGAACAAATGATAGACTATGAAACGGGAATGGTGAAAACCAGCCACACCACGTTTCCTGTCGAGTGTATCTATGTAGCCAAGGATTCTCCTGGAAAAGCCCTTAGAAAAACCGGCAAGTTATCCGATATTGCACCCACAGTTCTAAACCTTCTATCCCTTGATATTCCGAAAGACATGACGGCAGAGCCACTCACCGTATGAAATAGGGATCTACCGCAACTAACTTACGGCTCTTCAAAAAGTGTATTTCACAGCTGATAACGCTATGCTTCGGCATGATGAGCGGAGGAAATGAGAACCATGGATGACCTTTTGCTCGCCAAAGAGGGCTTCTCGCGCCTGGACGTTTCCGAGAAAGTTAAGACCGCAGCTCTGGCCAACCTGAACGTCTGGCTGACCGACTCCGCTTTTTCCGAGTACGTTCCCCAGATCCGCTACCTGATCGAGGCCGGTAAATGGGACGTGCTGCTGGACTCCTTTTACCAGGTGATTCCTTTCGGCACCGGCGGCCGGCGGGGGCCGGTCGGCATCGGTCCGAACCGCATCAATGCCTGGACCATCCAAGCCTCGGCCCAGGGGCATTCCCAGTATTTGTTGAAAATCTACGGCGAAGCGGCCAGGCGCCGGGGCGTCGTCATGGCCTTCGATGTCCGCAGCTACCGGCAGAAGGGGATCTATTCCGAAGAGATCCCCAACCCCGTCCAAGACCTCGACGGCTGGAAGCTGGCCCGGGCTGCGGCCGAGGTCTACGCCGCCAATGGCATCAAGACCTACCTCTTTGAAAGCGTGCGCAGCACACCGGAGCTGTCGTTCGCCATCCGGCACCTCAAGGCCATCGCCGGCGACATGTTCAGCGCCAGCCACAACCTGCCCCCCGACAACGGCAAGAAGGTCTACGACGAGCACGGCGGCCAGCTCATCCCGCCGCACGACCAGATCCTGGTCGATGAGGTCACGGGCCATGTGAAGGCGATCCAGCGCATGGCGTTCGAGGAAGCCCGCCGGCAGGGGCTGGTCGAGATCGTCGGCGAGGAGATCGACCGGGCCTACCACGCGAGCGCCGGCGCGGTGACGCTATCACCGGAACGCGGCCTGAAGATCTTTTACTCCCCGCTGCATGGCACCGGCATCACCACGGTCTATCCGGTGCTGAAGCAATTGGGCTTCGACGTGGTCCTGTGCCCGGCAACTTCCAACCTAAGCGGGGCCTTCGAGCAGGTGACCTTCAACATCCCCAACCCCGAGGTGGTGGAATCCTTCAGTACCTCCCTGCCGTTGGCTCAGGCGGCCGCTGCCGACATCCTGCTCAGCACCGACCCGGATGCGGACCGCATCGGCATCATGGTGAACCACCACGGGCAGTGGCTTTTCCTGACCGGCAATGAGATTGCCATCATCCTGGCGAATTACGCCATCAACCGGCTGCGGGCCGCCGGCCGGCTGACCCCGCAGCGGGTCATTGTCAAGACGGACGTCACCACCGCCCTGATCGACAAGATGGCCCGCGAGAACAACATCATCTGCATCGGCGACCTGCTGGTCGGCTTCAAGTACGTGGCCGAGGAAATGAACAAGCTGGAAGCCGCCGGCCGCGGGTCGGACTTCATCTTCGGCTGCGAGGAAAGCCACGGCTACCTCACGGGCACTTACGCCCGCGACAAGGACGCGGCCGGGGCCGCGGTCTGGATCGCCGAGTATGCGGCCGAGCTGAAACGTCGCGGCAAGACCCTCGTGGACGCCCTCGACGAAATTTATTCCAGTTACGCCTACTGCCACAACTACCTGACCGAAATCCGGTTGCTGGGAGCCAAGGGCATGGAGCAGATCGCAGCGATCATGGACCACTTCCGCAGCCAGACGGCGGAGCGGTTCGAGGATTTCAATGTGGCCGAGAAAATCGACCGCTGGCTGGGCCCGCCCCAGCCGCATTTGTCCGAGACCGACACCTCCGCCCGCAACGTGATCATTTTGCGCCTCCGGAACGTGGCCGAGACGACCGGCCTGCGCATCACCGTGCGACCGTCGGGGACCGAGCCCAAGATCAAGATGTATTTCGAGCTCGTGGGGAAGCCCTGCCGCCCGACGGATCTTGCCGCGGTCAAGCAGGCGCTCGTCGATGTCCGCCTGCGGCTTGAAAAGATTTTCATGCGATACTGCTACGGCCTGATCGGCGTGGATTTTCCCGAGCGCGGCTTTCTTTTGTTCTGGCAGCTACCTCTCAAGGATAAGCTGAGGTACTTCGAAATCGAGGACGAGATCGCCCGGCTGAAGGACATTGCGGAAACAGAGGCCCGCACCGAGAAGCTGAACTCCCTGCTCAAGTTCCTGGGCGCCAACCCCATCCAGAAGGTGGACACCGCCTTCAAAGCCCGCTTCGGGACGGGTATCCAAGACTACCTGGGCATCGTCCCCTGAGAAAATTGGTTGTTCCCTGTGGGAGCGGCTT
>CAZNAX010000038.1:0-22095 GCA_964570965.1 uncultured Desulfatibacillum sp. | reverse complement strand
TCCTCTTCCGGGGACACCCGCAACCCGACCGTCTTGGCAATGAGTTTGAACATTACAAACGTCGTGGGGAACACCCAAAGAAAACAGGCGGCGATGCCCAGCAGCTGAACGCCGACTTGCGCCACGTCGAAGCCTTTGACGTGAAACAATCCGGCGGCCAGCGTCCCCCACACCCCGTTCACGGCGTGGACGGAAATGGCGCCCACCGGATCGTCGATCCGGACGCGGTCGAAAAAGAGAACCGCCAGCACCACGAGGACCCCGCCGATGCCGCCGATCATGACCGAGCTGAGCGGGGTGACCGTGGCGCAGGGGCTGGTGATGGCAACCAGCCCGGCCAGGGCGCCGTTGAGGGTCATGCCGATTTCCGGCTTGCCGAACTTGAGCCAGGAAGTGATTAACGCCGTCACGCAACCGGCGGCCGCGGCCAAGTTGGTATTGACGAAGATCAGGGCGGTGTCCTTGTTGGCGGCCGTCGTGGAGCCGGGATTGAACCCGAACCACCCCAGCCACAGAATGAATACCCCCAGCGCCGCCAACGGCATGTTATGGCCCAGAATGGGCTTGATTCGCCCATCTTTGCTGTATTTCCCCAGCCGCGGCCCGAGAACGACCGCCCCGGCCAAGGCCGCCCACCCCCCGACGGAGTGCACGACCGTGGATCCGGCGAAATCAATGAATCCCATCGTCTCAAGCCAGCCTTTGCCCTTGAACAGGCCGCCCCAGGCCCAGGCACCGATGACCGGGTAAATCACGGCGCTGATGACCGCGCTGTAGATCAGATAACTAACGAACTGGGTGCGCTCGGCCATGGCCCCGGAAACGATGGTGGCCGCCGTGGCGGCGAAAACCACCTGAAACATCCAGAAAGCAAGAACCCACGGGTCTTCCCCGGGAGTATAATCGCTCAAGAAGAAACCCGAGGTTCCGAACCAGCCGGTTTCGCTCACCCCGAACATGATGCCGAAGCCGATAGCCCAATAGGCAATCGAGCCGATAGCAAAGTCCATCAGGTTCTTCATCATGATGTTGATGGCGTTCTTGGCACGCGTGAAGCCGGTCTCCACCATGGCAAAGCCGGCCTGCATAAAGAAAACCAGGGCGGCTGCCACCAGGGTCCATACGTAGTTCGCATGGACCTGGACCAGTTCGATGGCGGCCTGGTTCGATTCCAGCGTCGGGGGTTCGTCACCGGCCCAGGCACGAACCCCTCCCATCAACAAAACGCATACCGACAGCACTGCTTTTCTCATGACATGTCCTCCTCTGATTGATTTGCGATCCAGCTAGGATGCAGAACTGTTGCAGTTAAATGGCATCCCGCCCGGTTTCACCGGTGCGAATCCGTACGGCTTGTTCGAGCGAAGTAACGAAAATCTTGCCGTCCCCGATCTTGCCCGTGTTGGCCGTCTTGCGAATCAGATCGACCACCTGCTGCGCCTGATCGGAGCCCACCACAACCCCCAAGTGGATCTTTGGAACCAGGTCCACCTGATACTCGGTGCCGCGGTAAACTTCCTTGTGTCCTCTCTGGCGCCCGAACCCCTTGACTTCGGTGATGGTCATGCCGGTAACACCGATCTCGGTCAGGGCCGTTTTCACTTCGTCAAGTTTGAACGGTTTGATGATTGCTTCGACTTTTTTCATGCGTGTCTCCCTGATGCGTTGAAGTATGTGCCCGGTGTCCACGGGTCAGCTGGATCATAAATCACAAGGCGTGCCAATCCCGTAAATTACTCTTAACATGCTGTTTATATTGCATTCCGAATAATTTTTGAGCTTTCAATCCAAACATAAAAAATTACAAATATGATTTAATAGTATTTTAAATTAACAATTTTGTCCTTATTTAGGCTTTGCCCTGCAGCGCTTCAGCCCGCCCGCACCGAGTCTCGGGCGCGATCCCACGCGGCACGCCTTCCAACCGGGATCCTCCAGAAACTCTTTTGACAATTGGGGGCCGCTGGTATATGAAATTAACATTAGCAGGTCGATTGCGCTGCAACGCCCAAGAGCGATGGGATCCCCTGGGCAGTGAAGTCAGATTAATATCGTCCAAGGAGAGCGAGATGACAAAACTGGGTAAGAAAGCACTGACATTACTTTTTATGTCCGTAATCCTTTTTGCATTGTGCGCCTGTCAGAAAAAGGAAATCGCCTCGGAGGCCGGCTATGGAGCTGCCGGAAGCGGTGCGGGAGCCGGCGCGGCCGGGCGCAAGGGAATCGGTGAGCAGGACCTCAGTGGAACGGCCGGACGACCGGGAGCCGGAGGGGTTCCCATCGGCGCCACCGAACGCGCAGCGTTTGAAAACGAGGATATTTTCTTCGCCTATGACAGCTCGGCCCTCACGACTCAGGCTCAGGACGTTCTGCGCAAGAAAGTAACGTTTCTGAAGGCCAACCCCAACGTGAAAGTCACCATCGAGGGTCACTGCGACGACCGTGGCACCAACGAATACAACCTGGCCCTGGGCGAAGCCCGTGCCCGGTCAGCCAAGGCCTTCCTGGTAGATCTCGGGATCCCGGCGGCGCGTATGGCCACTATCAGCTACGGCGAGGAGCGGCCCGCTGTGAGGGGCACGGCGGAAGATGCCTGGGCTCAAAACCGTCGGGCGCATTTCGTGGTCGAGCAATAAGACGGCTGAAACAATCGCTAAATGGAGACCGTGCGGGAGGACTCGCACGGTCTTCGATTTTTCAGCTTGAGGAACACGGTCATGCTTTCGAAGATAGTGTCAGGCGGCCAAACGGGTGTCGACCGTGCCGCGCTGGACGTGGCCGTCAAGCTGGGTGTCCCTCATGGCGGCTGGGTTCCCAGAGGCCGCCTGGCCGAAGACGGACCCCTGCCCGAAAGCTACCGAATGCGCGAGACCTCCAACGCGATTTATTCCGAACGGACCGAAAAAAATGTGATCGATTCCGACGGCACGCTGATTATCTCGCGCGGCGAGCTGACCGGCGGATCGGAGACCACTCGCGCGATGGCGATCAAGCACCAACGCCCCTGGTTGCATGTCGACCTGAACCGAGTCTCCGCGTTTCTTTCGGCTGTCCGCATCGTCGAATGGCTGAACGCCCACCGGATCCGGATTCTCAACGTGGCTGGCCCCCGGGCCAGCAAGGATCCGAGGATCTATCAAGACGCCCTATCGCTGTTGGAAAGCGTCTACTTTTTAAGCCTGACCCCTATCGCAAACACCCATGCACCGGCATTCGACGACGACGCCGGGGAAAAAGCCCGCCCTAACAACGTCCGGCAAGCAGTAGACCGCTTGCTCGATGATCTGCCGTTCAAGGACCGGGTCAGCATAGCCAATATGTCCGAATCCGAGCTGCCTGCTCTCAACCGCGCCCTGGGCGAGCACATTATCCTTCACTACGGCATCGCCAATGGAAACCCGGCGCTCGAACGATCCCTGCGGTGGACGACGCGAAGGACGCCCGCGGACGAAACGGATGCCGCCGCCATGATCATTCGCGAGCTCTGGAAACGGTTGCGTGCTACCCACACCCTGCGCCGCGTCAAATAAATTTTCGATATGAAAAACTTTTCATACGCACCTGGAAAGCATTGCCTAACCCTGTGGCAAAAACCACTCGTTCCATACAGCCCGTCCTCTCTGCGGGGCTAATGGTGTCACATGGCATAAAGCTTGCTCAAGCTCTTCCGGAAAGAAAAAAAACCGAGTCAACGAATCAAACAGAAGCGCAGCGGGAAGTTATCATGCCTGACCCGGACAACCGATTTGAACCTCATCCGTCGATATCGGAGCATCAGCAAGCACAAGACCACGGGGGCACGCGATCCGGCCGAGAGCGCCGGAAAGAGCCGGAGCCCTTTGAGGGCAGTGAACGGCGTTCCGGCAGGGACCGGCGCCGTGGATTCGACCGGCGCAGCGGCATCGAGCGTCGGCGCTCCAACGGCCGCCGTAACGGCCGTTATTTTAGAGATGGAGAATTGGTTGAACGGCGGGATGTATTCCGAAGGCACACCCAGGAAAATTAGCCCCACCAGCGCCATCCGGACGGCTGCTCAACTCGAGCGAAGGGCAGGGCCGTCCAGCGTATAGCCGTCCGGATGGTTTTACATTTTTCTCGATGGGTTGCTAGATCAGTTTCTTCACGGCCGCGATCACCGCATCATAGTCCGGCTCCTGAGCTACTTCTTTGACGTGCTGGACGTATTGGATCACTCCGTTCTTGTCCACAACAAAAATGGACCGCGCGAGCAATCTCAATTCCTTGATCAACACTCCGTAAGCCTGGCCGAATGCCGCTTCCCGGTGATCCGAAAGCGTTTTCACGCGGTCAACGCCGGCGGCACCGCACCAGCGCTTCTGCGCAAACGGAAGGTCCGTGCTGATCGTCAGGATGACCACGTTATTCCCCAGCTTCGCCGCCTCTGTGTTGAATCGACGGGTTTCCATGTCGCAGGTGGGGGTATCCAATGAAGGCACTGCGGAGACCACCACGACCTTGCCCTTGAAAGCCGAAATTTTTACCGGCTTGAGCTCGTTGTCGAGCAGCTCCACATCGGGCGCGTTCGCACCTGCCTTGATTTCATTTCCGACCAGGGTCAAAGGATTGCCCCGAAGGGTGACCGCAGCCTTGCGTTCTTCCATGATTTTCCTCCTTGGATTGTTTTTAAAATCACCGACTGGGCATGCTGAAAATGCCAGCGGACGAATTGGTTCCAAAGTAAGACGGGAGCGGCCTAAATCAAGCCGGCCGGTTGACGGTGCCAACGACCGCTCGAATTGACACGAGCCGCGCCTGCCTTATCTATATCCTACGTTCACTGCCTGCAAGAATCTTGTACCCGGGTGGGGTTCCTCACCGAGCCAACCTGTGCAAAAGGAGCCATCCATGAGCAGTCTGCTTTATGGTCAAGCTTCGCCGCGAGGTGAACGCTCGACGTCCATCGCTGTGGCGGACGCCTTCGTCAACGCGTATCGCAAGTCCCATCCCTCCGATACCGTCACGGTGAGGCGTGGGACTTCCAGTCCAAATACATTCTGTCCGCTCTCGGCTTCATCGGGTTCACCGACATCCGGATGGTCATGGCCGAACCCACGCTGGGAGATCCGGCGCTGACCGGAAAACGACGCGATGAGGCCGTCGCCAAAGCCGTCGCGATGGCCGCGGCTTTTTGACCTAGTTTACTGCGACCGGGAAGCCCAAACGCGCAAGAGGGGCATATGCGTTCAAATCTTTCCGGGGCAAGCGGAGGTCCCGTGCTGACGGCCAGCGTCAGCGCGCCCGATCTAGAACTGGATGCCGGCGCCTGCGTGGCGCCGGTTCCGTCCGAGCCCTGCAGCATCGTGATTCTGGGGGCGACCGGTGACCTCACGTCGCGCAAGTTGATGCCGGCCCTTTTCAGCCTCTATCGCAAGCGGGGGTTGCCGGAATCGTTTCTGATCGTCGGTTGCGGTCGCACGCCATGGAACGACGAAGCGTTTCGCGATCGAATGGCGAGCGCGATTCAAACCGCAGGCGGCTGGGACCGTTCCGGGTGGCAGACATTCTCGAGCCGGCTTTGCTATCGCACGCTGGGCTACTCGGATACGCGGTCGTTTGCCGAGCTCGCGCGCTTTTTGAGCGCGCGTGAAGCCGACCAGTCTACCCACGGCAATCGCATTTTCTACCTGGCGCTGCCGCCTTCTCTCTACGGCCCCACGGCCCGTCATCTCGGCGAAGCCAAACTAGGCGGGGAAAAGCAGGAAGGCTCCGGTTGGGTGCGGATCGTGCTCGAGAAACCGTTTGGATCGGATCTCACGACCTCGCGCCAGCTGGACCGGGACGTGCGCAAGCATTTTCGCGAGCATCAGGTTTTTCGCATCGACCATTACCTGGCCAAGGAAACGGTCCAAAACA
This sequence comes from uncultured Desulfatibacillum sp., assembly GCA_964570965.1. Classification (GTDB taxonomy): domain Bacteria; phylum Desulfobacterota; class Desulfobacteria; order Desulfobacterales; family SpSt-501; genus SpSt-501. The sequence continues at coordinate 16,221 of CAZNAX010000038.1, read as the reverse complement.
TATTGATGTTCCGCTTCGCCAACTCGATATTCGAACCGATATGGAACCGGCGCTACATCGACTACGTCAGCATCCGCGCCAACGAACAGTTGGGCATTGAGCACCGCTCCGACTACTATGAGTCCACCGGCGTGCTGCGGGACATGTTCCAGAACCACATGATGCAGCTTCTGGCGTTGACCGCCATGGAGCCGCCGCCGCGCTTCGAGGCGGAATTGGTCAGGGATGAAAAGGCAAAAGTCTTCAGCGCACTGCGGCCGTTCCCCGTGCACGCGCTCGACGATTATCTGGTCCTTGGCCAGTACACCGCCGGGGTCGTCAGCCGCCGGCCGGTTCCATCCTACCGCGATGAGGAGGGGGTTGATCCGCACTCGTTGGCCCCCACGTATGCCGCAATGAAGGTTCAGATTGACAATTGGCGCTGGCAGGGAGTTCCCTTTTTCATCAGCTCGGGCAAACGCCTGCAAAAAAAACTGACGGAAATCGCGATCCAGTTCAAACCCGTGCCGCACGCCATGTTCCGGAATACGCTGGGCGCACCGATTTCGGCCAACCGGCTCATTCTGGGAATCTACCCCCATGAGCGCATCACCCTCACGTTTCAGACCAAAAACCCCGGAGCGACGGTGTGCCTCCGCACCGTGACCATGGATTTCGACTACCACCAGAACTATTCCGGACCCGTGCTGGATGCCTACGAAAAGGCTTTGTTGGACTGCATGCTGGGAGACCATATGCTGTTCTGGCGGCAAGACGGAGTGGAACTCTCGTGGGCCTTCCTGTCCCCGGTATTAAACGCATGTGAGACCTGCGGGGATCGTGCCCAGCGGCTCCATTTTTATGCGGCCGGCAGCAAGGGGCCGATAGAACGCAATCGGTTGTTCCGGACACCCGCCACCCCGACCCCATTCGCACCGGAATCGTAAAGAATCCACGGGGAGATTCCTCATGAACGCAGCCAGCCCCTCGACTCTCCGCCCCCATCGACGCACAGCCCTGTTCAAGGCCGCCGTCCTGGTGGCCTTCATCGCCGCCGGGATTGCTCTGGTCCGGTTTTCCTCCGTGCAGGATTATCTGACGGCGGAAGGGCTCGGTCGGTTCTTAGCCACGGCTGGGCTCTGGGCCCCCCTGGTTTTCATCGCCGTCTACGCGGTCGGCGTCTGCCTGTTCGTGCCGGGTTCGGTCCTGACCGGAATCGGAGCGGTCATTTTCGGGGCCTACTGGGGGTTCGTGTATGTCTGGATCGGCGCCATGATCGGCGCAAGCGTCGCCTTCCTGATCGGCCGCACCCTCGGCCGGGAATTCGCCGCATCGCTCGTCAGCGACCGGCTGCGCAAATATGACGACATGATCGAGCGCAACGGCTTCGCGACCGTGCTCTACTTGCGCCTGATTTATTTCCCTTTCACTCCCATGAACTTTGGGATGGGACTGACCCGGGTAAATTTTCGCGACTATTTCTTCGGTACGGGTCTGGGCATTCTGGTGGGCACCTTCATCTTCACGTTTTTCATCGGCAGCCTCAAGGAAATCTGGGCTTCCGGCGATTGGGCGGAACTGGTCTCCTTTAAGGTATTCTTCTCGGTCGGGCTTTTCATCATCTCCTTCTTTATTCCCAAATTCGCCCGCAAGCTGCGCCCAGGGGAAAACCGCACCTGATCGCCCCGAATCGGGGCGCGCGGCCGGTCGCGCCGCAGCGACCCGCTCGATCCTTATTTGGATTTGAAAAATGAGCGCTTTTCTGGCAAGAGAAGAAAAATCGTCCTCTTACCCACTGGATAGGGAGTGCTCTCATGCCTTCGTTCTCTGAACTTCACAAATTGGGGCAATCCGTTTGGTTCGACTTCATCCGTCGCTCGTTGATCACCTCCGGTGAACTCAAGGCGCTGATCGCTCAGGGCGTGCGCGGGGTGACGTCCAACCCGGCCATTTTCGAGAAGGCCATCGCGGGCTCCTCGGACTACGATCAGGAGATAAAAGCCCTGGCCAAAGCCGGCCTGCCGGTTGAGGCGCTCTATGAAACCCTGGCCATCAAGGACATCCAGCTGGCCGCCGATGAGCTCGCTCCGGTTTACCGTTCGACCGCCGGCCGGGACGGTTACGTCAGCCTGGAGGTCAGCCCCTTCCTGGCGAACGACACCGACGGCACGGTCGCCGAGGCTAAACGCCTTTTCCAGGCCGTCGACCGTCCGAATCTCATGATCAAAATCCCGGCTACGGCGGCGGGCCTGCCGGCGATCACCGCCAGCATTGCGGCCGGCGTGAACGTCAACGTCACGCTGATCTTCGGCCTCGAAAACTACAAAGGCGTCGCCGACGCCTATATCGCCGGCCTGGAACAACTGGCCCTGCGGGGGCCGTCCGTTCGAGGCGGCCACCCGGTGCAGGCGGTGGCCTCCGTGGCATCCTTCTTCGTCAGCCGCGTGGACACTGCCGTGGACCGGGAGTTGGAAAAACAGGACGCCCGGGATCTGCTGGGAAAGATCGGGATCGCAAACTGCAAGATCGCCTACGCCGAATACCGGCGGATTTTCAATCGTCCGCGCTGGAAAGAGTCCTCCGCCCGAGGTGCCCGCACACAGCGGGTGTTGTGGGCCAGCACCAGCACTAAGAATCCAGCTTACCCCGATACGCTGTATGTCAACGAGCTGATCGGCCCGGAGACCGTCAACACGCTCCCGCCCGAGACGGTCAAAGCTTTCATCGATCATGGGTTTGCCGCGGAAACGCTCACACGCGATCTGGAAGGCGCCCGCCGACAGATCGCGCGACTGACGGAGCTCGGCATCGACTTCGACGCCGTCACCCGCCGGCTTCAGGAAGAAGGGGTGGCGGCGTTCGCCAAACCCTTCCGGGCGCTGCTCGACCGCATTGCGGTGAAACGCGAACAACTGGCTTGAGCAAGGATAAGCTGCCATGACGCCTCAGGATGAATTCAAACAGAAGGCCGCCTCCTTCGCCGTCGGCTTCCTCGAATCAGGAATGGTGGTGGGGCTCGGCACCGGCAGCACGACCCAGTTCGCGCTCGAACGGCTGGGGGAGCTGATTCGGACCGGCCGGCTGCGGGACGTCGTCGGCATTCCCAGCTCGGTGCGCACCGAGACCGCCGCGCGCGAGGCCGGCATTCCGCTCACCGATTTGGAGACCCACCCGCTGATCGATGTCACCATCGACGGCGCCGACGAAGTCGACCCGGAGCTCAATCTGATCAAGGGCGGCGGCGGCGCCCTTCTGCGGGAGAAGGTCCTGGCCCAGGCGACCCGGCGCAATATCATCATCGTGGACGAGAGCAAGCTCGCCCCGCATCTGGGCACCAAATGGGCGTTGCCAGTCGAGGTGGTTCCTTTCGCACGGGCATCCGAGGAGCGGTTTATGAGATCGATGGGAGCCGCCGTTACGCTGCGCGCCAAGGACGGACGGCCAGTGACGACCGATCAGGGCAACCTCCTGCTGGACGCCGCGTTCGGCCCGATGGAAAACCCGGTCGCCATCGCGCAGCAGCTGAACGGCCGGGCCGGCATCGTCGAGCACGGGCTCTTTCTGGGTCTGGCCCGCGACGTCATCGTCGCCGGAAAAGAGGGGATACGGCATTTAAAGCGCCGCGTCTGAGGTCGAAATCCACATGAACACACGCCGCCAGTTTGTCTTGCTGCTGTCTCGCTTTCTGGCCGGCCTGGGGTTGGCCGTCCAGCCCGCATTCTCCCTTGTCGGCAGGGTCTTTGCGGCCGCCCCGCGCCGGCTTCTCCCGAAAGAAACGGACCTGCAAAGCCTCAAGGACGAGCATCCCTCCGCACTCGACACCCGCCAGCTGGAAATCATGCCCGTCGAAGGCTTTCGAACCATGGGGCCCACAGACTACGAGGTTTCCCTGGATCAATGGCGTTTGGAGGTCACCGGCAGGGTTCATCGCCCGCTGAAACTTACCTATGACGAGATCCTGGCGCTTCCGGCCGTAGAGGAAAACGTCCTGTTGATCTGCCCGGGCGTTTTCACGATCCATGCTGCCTGGAAAGGGGTGGCGGTTCGCGAAATCCTGAAGCGGACCGGCCTGCAGGAAGGGACGGCCTACGTCACCCTGCACGGCCCTCCGGGGCCTTACGAGAAAGTCGAAGGCTTCAAGCTGGCCGAAGTCGACTCCGGCAGGGTTTTTCTGGCATACGGGGTGAACGGCCGAACCTTGCCCCAGAAGCACGGGTTTCCTCTGAGGGCGGTGGCCGCGGATCGTTTTGGATCGGACTGGGTGAAGTTCGTGTATAAACTTGAGGCACGCTGAGTCGGAATAAAGGGAGGCGATCATGAAAAAATCGGAATTCATCCGCAAGGCCACCATCAACAAGAAGGAGTATCGCTTCTACGACATCGGCGTGTTGGAAAAGAAAGGCATCGCCAAGATCAGCCGGTTGCCGTTCACCATCCGCGTCCTGGTTGAAAATCTCCTGCGTAAAATGGACGGCAGGATGGTAACCGAAAAGGATGTGCTCCACATCGCCCGCTGGAAAAAAACCTACGCCTCCCCGCAGGAGATCCCTTTCCACCCGGCGCGCGTTCTGATGCAGGACTTCACGGGGGTCCCGGCGGTCGTGGACCTGGCGGCCATGCGCGACGCGGTGGCGGCGCTGGGGGGCGACCCGCGCAAAATTAATCCGCTGGTCCCGGTAGACCTGATCGTGGACCATTCGATCCAGGTGGACGCCTGGGGCACGCGGGATGCCCTGACCGAAAACGTGGCCCGCGAATACCAGCGCAACGGCGAGCGCTACGCCCTGCTCAAATGGGCCCAGGCCAGCTTCAACAACTTCCAGGTCGTCCCACCGAACTCAGGCATCTGCCATCAGGTAAATCTGGAGTACATCGGCCGCGTCATCACCACGCAGAAATCGGAGGGCCGGCTGCTCGCTTTCCCCGACACCGTGGTGGGGCTCGACTCGCATACCACCATGATCAACGGCATCGGCGTCATGGGCTGGGGCGTCGGCGGCATCGAGGCCGAAGCCGTGATGCTGGGGCAGCCTTACTACATGGCCATCCCCGAGGTGATCGGCGTGCGCCTGACGGGCGCCCTTCGGGAAGGCGTGACGGCCACCGACCTCGTCCTGGCCGTCACGGAATTGCTGCGCCGGCGGGGCGTGGTTGAGAAATTCGTCGAATATTTCGGGCCCGGCATGAAGCGCCTGGCGGTGCCGGACCGAGCGACCATCGCCAACATGACCCCGGAATACGGGGCGACGGTAGGCTATTTTCCGGTCGACGAAAAAACCATCGATTACCTGCGGATGACGAACCGAGCCGCCCAAGCCGCCGTGGTGGAAAAGATATCCAAGGCTCAGGGCTTGTTTTACACCGGTACCGAAAAGCCGGAATACACCGAGATCCTGCAGCTGGACCTGGGGACCGTCGTTCCATCGGTGGCCGGCCCGGCACGGCCCCAAGACCGCATCCCCTTGGCGGATTTGAAGAGCCGCTTCATGAAGGCCCTCGGCTGCAACTATGAGGCCAAACCGGAAACCACCTCCCTGACGACGTTTCATCAGGAGTCGGGAACCACCGCCGGCACTCCGGCGCCGTGCCAGCCGAAGAAAAAGGCGTGCAGCCTGGTCCTGAACGGAAACGATGTCAACCTATGCGACGGGGATGTGGTCATCGCCGCCATCACCTCCTGCACCAACACCTCCAACCCCTCGGTTCTGCTGGGGGCCGGGCTGGTCGCCAAAAAAGCAGTCGAGAATGGGTTGAAGGTGCCGATTCACGTCAAAACCTCGCTTGCTCCCGGGTCCAAAGTGGTGGTCGACTACCTCAAAGATGCCGGCCTCCTGCCTTACCTCGAAGCGCTCGGGTTCCATCTCGCGGCCTTCGGCTGCACCACCTGCATCGGCAACAGCGGGCCCCTGCTGCCGGAAATCGAGGAGGCCATCACCCGGCATGACCTGAATGTCGCCGCGGTGCTTTCAGGTAACCGCAATTTCGAAGCGCGCATCCACCAGCGGATTAAATCCAACTTCCTGATGTCGCCCATGCTGGTGGTGGCTTTTGCGCTGACCGGCCGGGTGGACAAGGACCTCACCACCGAGCCGGTCGGATACAACCCCCAGGGCCGCCCGGTGTTTCTTGAAGAGATCTGGCCGAGCGACGCCGAAGTGGCGCAGCTCGTGGAAAACCATGTCAAACAGAAATTCTACCGCCAGCAATACGGCCAGATTTTCAAAGGGGATGAGTTCTGGCGGCAGCTGGCGGTGAAGGGCAGCACGACCTTCGCCTGGGAGGAAGCCTCCACCTACGTCCGCAACCCCCCTTACTTCGACGGCTTCTCCCTGGAGCCCGGCCGGCCGTCGGACATCCGGGATGCACGGGTGCTGCTGACGCTCGGCGACTCGGTGACCACCGATCACATATCGCCGGCCGGAGCCATTGCCGCTCACTACCCCGCCGGCCGACTTCTCATCGACAAGGGCGTGGAAAAGAGGGACTTTAACTCCTACGGCGCCCGCCGCGGCAACCATGAGGTGATGATGCGCGGAACCTTCGGCAACATCCGCATCAAAAATAAGATGGTGGCGCCCAGGGAAGGCAGCATCACCTTGAAGTTCCCCGAACGACAGGAAGCGTTCGTATACGACGCGGCCATGGCGTACCAGGCCGAGTCCCGGCCGCTCGTGGTTCTGGCCGGCAGGGAATACGGAACCGGCTCTTCGCGGGACTGGGCCGCCAAGGGCCCGAGTCTGCTGGGTGTCCAAGCCGCCATTGCCGAATCCTTCGAACGCATCCACCGCAGCAACCTGATCGGAATGGGTGTTTTGCCGCTTGTCTTCAAAGACGATCAAAGCTGGCAAGGCCTCGGGCTGGACGGATCGGAAACCCTCACGATCACCGGGATCGAAAGCCTCACGCCCCGCAAAACGCTCCAGGCCCGAGCCGTGAAGGCGGACGGCCGCGAGATCGCCTTCGAGGTGACTGCCCGGGTGGATACCGATATCGAGGTGGATTACTTTGTTCATGGCGGCATCCTTCCGTATGTTCTGCGGAAAATTATGGCGGGGAAGTGATAGATTTGGATTTGTATCGGGTTGCGTGCTTCGATTTTATGTGTCACGTGCTAATCGATTACCCGTAATGCCAGAAAGGAATCTGTCATGTTGAATCACCGCGCGCGGCGGCGTTTTCAGGTATTCGGGATATGCCTTTTTCTGATAGCGGCGCTGCCGTTGTGCAGCGTCGCTGTCACGTGGTCCGAAATCGAAGCCCGAGCCAAGGGCCAGACCGTGGACTGGTTCATGTGGGGCGGCTTCCCGTCCACCAATTCCTACGTGAACGGCTATGTGGCGCCGCGCGTCAAGGAACTTTTCCAGATCACCCTGAGGCAGGTGCCGGTAAAGGACATCGCCGAGGTGGTGGGCAAACTGCTCGCCGAAAAGCAGGCCGGAAAAAGCTCCGGTGGCGAGGTCGATATGATGTGGATCAACGGTGAAAACTTCCGCACCTGCAAGCGCCACGGCCTGCTTTACGGTCCGTTTGCGGACCTCCTGCCGAACCAGAAGCTCGTGGACTGGGGCAAACCCTCGGTCAGAAACGACTTCGGCGAGCCGGTGGAGGGGCTGGAATCGCCCTGGGGCAGCGCTCAGGTCGTGATGATCTATGACGCCCAGCGTACGCCCGAGCCGCCGAAGACCTTAGGCGCCCTGCTCGACTGGGCGCGCAGGAACCCCGGCCGCTTCACGTACCCGGCCCCGCCTGATTTCACGGGCTCGGTTTTCGTACGCCATGTCTTCTATCACGCGGCCGGCGATGCGACCGCCTGGCAGGGTTCGTTCGACGAAAAACGCTTCGAACCAGCCGCCGGTGCGACGTACCAGATCCTGAAGGATCTCGCGCCCTACTTATGGCGTCAGGGCCGGACCTATCCCGAAAATCCGACCCGGCTCGCCCAGCTTCTGGCGGATGGTGAGGTTGACTTTGCCATCAGCTACCACCCGGCGGAGGCCTCCAAAATGATCCTCGACGGCCTCTATCCGGAAAGCGTGCGCACCTTCGTGTTTGAGGAGGGCACCATCGCCAACACGCATTTTGTAGCCCTTCCGTTCAACGCCGCCGACAAGGAAGGGGCCATGGTGGTCGCCAATTTCTTGATCTCGCCCGAGGCCCAGCTTAAAAAAGCCGACCCCTCCGTCTGGGGGGATTTCCCGGCGATCGACATCCGTCGCCTGGAGCCGGCCTGGCAGGCCCGGTTCGCCGCCCTGCCCCGCGGCGCGGCCACCCTGCCGAACGACGTTCTCCAGCGGCACCAACTCCCGGAGCCGCCTTCGGAGATTCTCATCCGCCTCGAGAAGGGCTGGGATGAGCGCGTCCTCAAGGGGCGATGATGACTCAGCCCCCCGCGGCTTTCAGCGACGCTCGCACGCGGGCCGCGCCGCGCCCGGCGGCGGTGATCCGGCTCTTGGCGCCCGCGCTCGCGGTGGTGCTGCTGCTCTTCGGCGGCGGTCTCGCCCTGGGCCTGGTCCAAAGCCTGGGCCATCTGCCGGCAGCGGGGATGTCGTCTCTGAGTTTAGAGCATTTCGCCCGCGTGTTCGCTGACCCGGACTTCTTCAAAAGCCTCGGACTCACCTTTTATCTGTCGCTGACATCGACGCTCATCGCCGCCGCGATCAGCGTCGCGGCGGCTCTCATGTTCAACACCCTAGCCGGCCGCAGCCGGGCCATCCAGTTCATCTTTCAAATGCCCCTCACCGTCCCGCATCTGGTCATCGCCGTGGCGACCGTCTTCATGCTGGCGCCCAGCGGCCTGCTGGCACGCGCCCTGCAGAATCTCGGGCTCATCTCATCCGCAACGGCATTTCCGCTTCTGGTAAACGACCCTTGGGGGGCGGGGATCCTGGCGGCCTACGTCTGGAAAGAAGTGCCGTTCATCACGCTGATGATTCTGGCCGTCTTGCAGGCCAACGGGGCGGAGCTGCTGGACGTCGGTCGAACGCTCAAGGCCGGCCGCTGGCAACGCTTCCGCCACATTACCCTGCCCACCATCTTTCCCTCCCTCGGCGCGGCCAGCCTGATTGTATTCGCCTACACCTTCGGCGCCTTCGAAATCCCATATCTGCTGGGACAGACCTACCCAATGATGCTGCCCGTCTGGGCTTACAAAGCCTACAGTGATGTCGATCTCCTGTCCCGGCCGGAGGGGATCGCAGCGGGGCTGGTGATCGCCGCCGTAGCCGCCACGGCCGTCGTCCTGGCCCAGGGGTTGACCCAGGCGGCGCGCCGCCGTGGAGCGGCGCTGTGAAACGGCTGCTCTTCGGAAGCGCGGTAGCCGGTGCCGTGCTGCTGCCGTTTGTTCCGCTGGGGCTCTGGGCGTTCAGCCTCCGGTGGTACTACCCGGACCTGCTGCCGGAGCAGTGGGGGCTGAGGGCCTGGGCCTATGTTTTCGGCACGGCCGGAACCCAGCTGACGGAAGCCCTGGTTCAAAGCGTGATGGTGGCGGCCGTGACGGCCATCCTCTCGGTGGCCGGCGGTGTTCCGGCCGGCCGCGCCTTGGGGCTTTACCACTTCCGAGGCAAGGACTTGCTGTCGATGGTCCTGATGCTGCCGATCCTCGTACCGCCGTTGTGCGTGGCCATGGGGCTGCATCTGTGGCTGCTGCGGATGGGGTTGGCGGCGACCTTTGGAGGGGTGGTGCTGATCCACCTGACCGCCTGCCTGCCTTATGCCGTCTTCGTCATGTGGGGGGTGTTCTCGAACTACAACCTGGAATTCGAGGATCAGGCTCGCTCCCTGGGGGCGTCTTCCATCAAGGTTGTTTTTCAGGTGATGATCCCGCTCACCTTCCCCGGCATCGTGGTGGCCGCCCTGTTTTCATTTCTCTTGTCCTGGAGCCAATATCTGAGCACCCTCATCATCGGCGGCGGAAAGATCATCACGCTGCCGATTCTGCTGTTCGCCCTGATGGGAAGCGGCGACCGGCCGGTGGCAGCGGCCGTAAGCATCGTGTTCGTCATCCCGGCTCTGGCGGCGCTGGCGGTCAGCGCCCGGTATTTGGGAAGCCGCCGCATGCTGGGAGTCTGGTGACATGGGAATTTTGACGCTCAGCAAGCTCGCCATCGCCTATGGCGGTGAGACCGTCATCCACGGCTTCAACCTGGAGGTGGCCGAGGGTGAGCTGGTATCGCTGCTGGGGCCGAGCGGCGCGGGCAAGACCACGATTCTCAAGACGGTGGCCGGGCTGCTGGCGCCCGCCTGCGGCGATATCCGCATCGACGGGCGCTCGGTCCTCGGCCTGCCGCCTGAAAAACGCAACGCCGTCATGGTCTTCCAGAAGCCGTTGCTGTTCCCGTTTATGAACGTGGCGCAGAATATCGGGTTCGGCCTGCGGATGCAGGGCGCGGCGCGGACTGAGACCCGCAACCGCATCCGGGATATCCTCGAACTGACCCGGCTGACGGGTCTCGAAGGACGCAAGGTGCACGAAATTTCCGGCGGTCAGCAGCAGCGGGTCGCGCTGGCGCGGGCATTGGTGTTGAAACCCGCGATCCTGTTGCTGGACGAACCCTTGAGCAACCTGGACGCCAACCTGCGCCAGCAGATGCGCGAGCTCATCCAGGACATCCAAGCGGAGACGAGGGTCACGACGCTCCTGGTTACCCACGATCAGTCCGAAGCGCTGACGATCTCCCACCGCATCGGTCTGTTACTCGGCGGCCGGCTGCGCCAGGTGGGAACCCCCCAGGATTTATTCCATCGCCCGATCGACCGCGAGGTCGCCGAGTTCTTCGGCGGCTGTAACTTTATCACCGGCCGCATCCGCGGGGGAGCCTTCGGTTGCGAGCTCGGCTCGTTTCCGGCGCCGGACGTCAAAGCCAACGGACAGCCGCTCACCGCCACCATCCGGCCGGAGGACATCCTCGTCGGGATCGATTCCGACTACCCGATCCCCGGCCGGGTCCGCAAGGCCAGTTTTGAAGGGGCCGCCATCCGCCTGTGGGTGGACTGCGGAGACGTGCCTCTGGTGGTACTGACGCCGCACAGCGGCCTGACTCCCGGCCAACCCGTGCGCCTTCGCCTTCCGGCCGAGAAGATCCGGATCTTTCCACCCTCCTCCCTCCCCAACCCTCCCCGCAAGGGGGAGGGGGATCCAGATTAAAATCTCTTCCACTGAGTGAATTGATGAACACCATGCATCAAATGGTAGAATTACTGCCGAAGGTTCGGGCGTACCTGGATGAGCAAGACTGGAGAGACGTCCCTCGCATGCACGGCCGCACCTTCGAGGTGTCGCCGCTGGCTCAAGGGGAATACAACCTGAACTACCTGATCGCCGCGGGTGAATTCAGGCTTGTCTTCCGCGTAAACATCGGCACCCAGATTCAGCGCAAAGATCAGATCGTATACGAATACAAAGCCTTGAGGCTGCTCGAAAGAAGCGGGGTCACCCCTCGGGCGTATTTCGTGGACGACTCCCGCCGGTTCTTCGACTATGGAATCCTCATCATGGAATTCCTGGCAGGAGAGCCCCTTGACTACCGCCGCGATACGGCGCCGGCAGCGGCGCTCTTCGCACGAATTCACCAGACCGAGGTTCCCGAGACGGACAACCACCTGATCCGCGAATCTGCGCCCCTGTCCCTGATCTACGACGAGTGCGCCGGACTGCTGCAAAGATATTTCGAATCCGATCAGGCCGATCCGGCGATCCGAGATTACCTGCGGAATCTGCTGCGCTGGGCCGATGCCGCGCGCCCCAAGGAGCGTTATTATCAAGCCGACCCTTGGCCCTGCATCGTTAACACGGAGGTCAATTCGGGGAATTTCATCGTCAATCGCAGTGCCAACACGATCCACCTGGTGGATTGGGAGATGCCGCGGTGGGGGGACCCGTCCCAGGACCTTGCGCACTTCTGCTCGCCGCTCACCACCCTGTGGAAAACGGATTTCCGCATGCTCCCGCAGGACCGGCAGCGCTTTCTCGATGCCTACCGCCGCCGCATCCGCGACCGGCACCTCAGAGACACCTTGATGGATCGCATCCGGCTGCGCGAGCCGTTCGTTTATCTGCGGGGAATCTCTTGGTCCGCCATGGGATGGGTGGCCTACCAGTCCGATTATGCCGGAGTGAAAAACGCGGACACCTGGACCAAGCTGCAGCAGTACATGGCCCTGGAGTTCATCCGATCGCTGTTCAATCCCTTTTTGGAATCAGCCGAATGACCCCGAACCACCGCCGAATCGTAAGGAACCCATGAGCGCAGCGCTCGACCGACTCATCCTGTTCACCCGCTATCCCGAGCCGGGCACCACCAAGACCCGACTGATTCCGGTGCTGGGGCCGGAAGGTGCGGCAGAGTTCCAGCGGCGGCTGACCGAGCGGGCGGCGCGGGCAGCCGCCGCAACGCAATCCCAGCGCGGGCTGTCGATCGAAGTCCGGCATTCGGGCGGCACGGAAACAGGCATGCGGCAATGGCTGGGAGAAGGCTTCCGCTATCGCCCCCAGGGACAAGGCGATGTCGGCGCCCGCATGCAAGCCTGCATCAGGGCCGCCTTTGAGGAGGGCGCCGAACGCGTCGTCCTCATCGGAGCGGACATCCCCGATCTCACCCCCGCGGTCTTGATCCAGGCCTTCGACGCATTGGCCCGTCACGATCTGGTGTTTGGGCCGGCCGCGGACGGAGGCTACTACCTGGTCGGTGCGACCGCCGCCGGTTTTCAAACCAGCAGCGCCTATCTGGGGCCGGGCATCACCTGGGGGGCTCCCGACGTGCTCGCCCGAACGCTGGCGATGGTGCGCGACGCACCCCTGACCTGCATGCTGCTGGAAACGCTTGCGGATGTGGACGGCCCGGAGGATCTGCCGGGAGCGCTGCGGGCGCTCGGCCGCCAGCGAAGCCGGTCGGCGATCTCGCTGGTCGTACCGGCCCTGAACGAAGCCGGACAACTGGGGATAACCCTTTCAGCTTTGGACCTGAACCACGGCCTTGAGGTCATCGTAGTCGACGGCGGCAGCAGCGACGCCACGGTTGCCATCGCTCGAGCGGCCGGGGTACGCACCCTGGCGGCTCGTCCGCCTCGCTCCGTCCAAATGAACGCGGGTGCGGCGGCGGCCGGCGGGGACATCCTACTGTTCCTGCACGCCGACACCCGGCTGCCGAAGAATTTCCAAGAGCAGGTCCGCCGCACGCTGGCCCATCCCCGGGTGGCCGCCGGCGCTTTCCACCTTCAGATCGACGCGGCCGGGAAGGGGTTGAGAATCATCGAGCAGGCGGCCAACTGGCGTTCCCGTTTCCTGCAACTGCCCTATGGCGATCAGGCCCTGTTCCTTCGAAGGGATGTTTTTTGGGAATCAGGGGCCTTCCTCCCTATTCCCATCATGGAGGATTTCGAGTTTATCCGTCGGCTCAAACGCCGGGGCCGGATTGTCATCGTCCCCGGCAGCGCCGTCACTTCCGCCCGGCGATGGCAGCAAATCGGAACCCTTAAAACATGGATCGTCAACCAGCGCGTTATGATCGGCTATTGCATGGGAATCGCACCGGAGCGCCTGGCCAAATGGTATCGGCTGAAAAAGACCTGATGGGATTTGCCGAATCGCCTATATTCTGTTAGAATCACATTTTGAAATTGATTTCCTGTGAAATACAGCGAAAACGGTGCCCATGAAAATCGACTCCTTGCATCGGATCATATTTGAGCGCCCCCACCTGGATGAGCTGACCCAGGCTCACACGGTCGTGGACTTGCATTTCCACAGCGAGCTTTCGGACGGCCGCGCCCGGATCGAGGACATCGCCCGCCGGGCCATGGAACTAGGAATCGGCATCGCGGTCACCGACCACAATTCAATCCACGGGGCGGTGGAAATCGACCGCTTCAAGAACGTCTTCAGCATCCCCGGAATTGAGCTGACCTCCTATGAAGGCACTCACCTGCTGGTCTACTTCTATGATATCAAGAGTCTCTTGCGTTTCTACAGCGGCCACATTCAGCCGTCTATGGGTGCAGAAATCATGTCATCGCTGTCCTTGGAGCTGGAGGACATCATCCAGCGGGCACGCACGTTCGAGACGGTGATCATCTTTCCGCATCCGTATTGCGGCAGCTACACCGGCATCCACAACCCCTATTTTCAGGACGAGCGCTTCGAGCAGCTGCTGGACATGGTCGACGGGGTGGAGGTCATTAATTCGGAAAACCTCAACAAATGGAACCTGCGCAGCGCCCTGCTCGGCTTCAACCTGAACAAGGGCATTACCGGCGGAAGCGACGGGCACCGGCTGGCTCAAATGGGGCGGGTCGTGACCGTAGCCGATTGTGCCTGGAAACGCCGGTCCTTTCTGGATGCCATCAAGCGCGGCAAAACCCGCGTGATCGGCAAAGAGATCGACATCCTAAAAAAAATGAGCTCCAACGGCGCCAAACTGCGCTCGAGCCTGCGCCACTACCCGGATCTGGTCGAAAAGAATCTGCGCTACCTCAACACCACCTCACGCATGTTACGGGAAAACGTCAAGCGCAACTTGAACGAGCGGATCAAGGAGCGGCGGCGGCAGAATGGGACGTATTAGGGGATGCCCGTTTTTGGCTCAAGTCAGCCTTCCTGAACGTCGAAATTCCTCCAGGCTCTGCGGGTCGACCCGTATCATTTTTCGTCTCCGATCAGCCCGGATTCGCCCGAAATCGATCAGTTGGTAGACAATCCTGCGGCCGACTCCCAGGTAGCGTGCTGCCTCTCCAACCGTGACATAGACCGAGCCGTCATCATCCGGCTTCGCTGAATTCATCATCATCGAACTCATAGCCATCTCCGATTCACACAAATAAGGATCAGCCAAAACCACTGAAAAACTGAAAACCCGTATGACAGGTGTAACCATCCTGTCGCCTTTTTCAACGCCGGCGGATGCGATCTTGATTGTTGTGAGGCTGAATGCTATGCCTGCATAAAAAGAAAGAAACTGGTAACATGGCATGACCTCCGGCTTTCTCATGGCCTGCCACGACTGTGATTTGCTGCAGCAGATCCCTCCGGTGCCCGAGGGAGCGGCGGCGATTTGCCGGCGCTGCGGGACCCTGCTCATCCAGAACAAGCCCAAAAGCTACCAGCGCCCCTTGGCGCTGCTCTTTGCCGGGGTGATCCTCTTCGTCATGTTCAACGCGTTTCCGTTTTTGACCTTCAAGAAGGAGGGCATCGAGCATCAGACGCATGTCGTCACGGGTATCCTCCAGCTCGCCGAGCAGGGCATGGAAGCGCTGGCCGCCCTTGTGGCCATCAACCTGATCATCGTCCCCGGCCTGCATCTTCTGGCCTCGCTGTACGTGCTCGTGCCGGTGAGCCTCAACCGCAGGGTGCCGGGCATGTTCCGTGTCTTCCGGTACTTGCGGCTTTTGCAGCCCTGGCACATGGTGGAGATTTTCATGCTGGGGGTACTGGTGAGCATGGTCAAGCTCGCCAAGATGGCCCAGATCATCCCAGGGGTGGCCGTCTACTCCCTGACGGCTTTCATTTTCGTCATGGCCGCCGCCTCCGCCGCGATCGATCCCCATGAAATCTGGGAGCGCTGGGAGGACCCCCGGTGAAGAAGCCTGTCCTGACGGCGCGCAAGGCCGGCATGATCGCCTGTTCGGTATGCCACCTCTTGTGCGCGGCAACGCCACCGGAGCCCACGGCCGGGGCTGCCAAATGCCCGCGCTGCGGCGCGACCCTGCACAGCCGCAAGCCCGACAGCATCGCCCGCACTTGGGCGCTGCTGATCGCCGCCTGTATCTTCTACATTCCCGCCAACGTGCTGCCGATGACCACCGTCACCTCGCTCGGCATGGTCCAGTCGGACACGATCATGAGCGGGGTCATCTACTTCGTTCAGAGCGGCTCCTGGCCGATTGCACTCATCATCTTCATTGCCAGCATCTTCGTGCCGCTGTTGAAATTGTTCATCCTGATCTACTTGCTGATATCCGTCCAGCGCCGGTCTCATTTCCGTCCCAAGGACCGCACGCGGCTGTACCTCATCACGGAGGCGGTCGGCCGCTGGTCGATGCTGGACATCTTCGTGGTCACGATCCTGGTGGCGCTGGTGAATCTGGGCGCGCTGGCCACCATCCAGGCCGGGCCGGCCGCCCTGTTCTTCGCCGCCGTGGTGGTGGTCACCATGCTGGCCGCCATGAGTTTCGACCCCCGCCTGATCTGGGATGTAAAGGAGAAGATGCATGAGTGAGCAGGATTCGTCGGGTCTTGACTTCCCGGAGGCA
>CAZNAX010000037.1:1292-22583 GCA_964570965.1 uncultured Desulfatibacillum sp. | reverse complement strand
GGCAATCGCGCGAGTGACTTCAAAATGAGCGTCAGCCCCATGGCAAACATGCCCATCAATCCCATGCCGCAGGAGAAGCCTGCCAGCAGCACCGGGCTGTACTGGCCCCACATGGCGCCGTACCGCCGCCGGAAGATATAGCGGCCGAGCAGCGCCCCGATCACTTCCAGCAGGAGCCCGTGGGGCGTGCTCTGGCCCAAGCCCCGCACCAGGCCGTAGACCAGCATCACCGGCAGCCCGAACAGGCTGAGCAGACTGTATATGACGACACCGAGCAGGGTCCCGCCCCCCACGTAAATCCAGTTCAGCGCCTGAAAGAAAAGCGAGTTGCCCTCCAGGGTAGACGTCTGCATCAGCAGGGTGTTCAGCGCCTGCAAGTGCCACAACTCCTGGGCGAACGGATAGGCGCTGGAAGGGATCGGCGCCAGCCGCCAGATGAACTGTGAAAACAGGAGGCTGGCGATCATCACCACCGGGAAGACCACGATTTCCGACTTGATGATGCCTCGAATGCTGGTGCCGGTCAGCTCGATTTCACGGAAGCTCACCGTGGCGCTTCCGTAGTTGTGGATGGGGATGGGGGCGTACCAGATCTCGATCCCCTGGTAGCCGAAGTATTTGGCCCCGGCGATGAAGCTCGCTTCGCGCACCAGCGGCAGGCTCACGAACTGGCCGGCGATGCCTTCCATCCGCGCCGTGATGTAGGAGATCACCGGCGTGTAAAGGAATCCGTAGATCAGAAAGAACACCACCGGAAAATTGGGCACCAGCCAGACACAGAGCAGCACATAGGAAACCGTCGAAAAAACGTAGATGCCGATCGACAGCCAGAAGTTGATGTCGCCCCGGCCCGGCGGCGGGCGGAAGAGGTCCCGCAGGCGGCCGCGCTCGCCCGCCCCGAGGCCGGAGAAGGATCGCGCCACATGGTAGACCCCGACCAGGCCGATGGCCAACCCCAGCCCGATGCCGAAGCTCAGGTAAAAGTCGAAGTTGTTGGCGAAAACCGTCTCCACGGTGCGCATCCCCGGGTGCCAGCGGTGGAGGATTCCGTGCCGGTAAAGGATGGGATTGGCGATAACGGTGATAATGAGCCCTCCCAAGCCGCCCATCACCGCCCAGAAAGGCAGCACCATGCCGATGAACACCAAGCCGAGGTCGAGCTGGATGCCGGTGGCCACCGCCGGGAGCCAGCCCTCGGTGTGCACGCTGAGCTCGACCCACGGAATCGGAATCGGACGGATCGGCTCCATCAACACCAGACTGGAAAAGGCCGGCAACAGCACATAAACCGCGCCGAACACCAGGCCGATGACGCCTCCGATGGAAAACACCCGCCACTTCCAGCTTTTCTCCCGCGCCTCGACGGACTCGGCCAGCGCCATGGTTCCCAAGGCGGCCACCGGCGCCATGGGAAACGGCAGTTTCTCGACATCGGAGGTGATCCGGTAGAGGGCGTAGCCCAAGCCGAACTGGTCCACCCGGGTGATGATCTGGGTGCCGATCAGCAGCAGCACCGGAATCAACCAGTCGCGGTGAAACAGGGTGCGCTCGATCAGGGCGGCGGATTCCGGCGGCGGCGCCACCCAGGCCGGTATGAATTCGACCACACCCAGCATGCGCGCCGCATCGGACTGTACCAGGTATTGGTTCCACAACAGGCCCTGGAAGGGGGTGTGCAGCGCCGCGCCGGCCATGTAGTAAAGCAGGAAGATCTCCTGCTGCTTCAGGTCGCTGTAGGAACGTTTGGCGAGTTCGGCGAAGAGGATGATGGTCACCCAGCGCGCCGCCGGCCCGATGCCGGTGCCGATCACCAGCTGCAGGTACATGCTGCCGGGCATCATCAGGAAGCCGATGAAGATCGCCCCGACGACGGTCTTCCAGTCGAAGCCTTCCTCGAAGTGGGTCGGAGCCTTCAGCAGGTCCCGGTATTCCTGGAGTTCACGATCTTCTTTCATTTTCTAATCGGGCAGCACCATGTAACTCGCGTAGCTGAACAGTCCATAGATGGCCCAGCTGCCGGCCATGAAGAAATCGCCGATGATCAGACCGATGAAAAAGAAGCGCAGGTTCTTGAACAGCGCCGTGCCGCCGTAGCGAATGCACAGGGCGTTGCAGGCCCACCCGACGAAAAAGCTGAACCACAGCGTCCACATGGCGGAGCTGTAAGCCGTGAGGTACCCGATGGGATGAATCGGCCACCAGTAGAAACGATGGTAGCAGACGACCAGGGCCAGCATCACGGCCGCGCCGCAGGCGATGAAGATCAACACCCAGCTGCGGGGTTCCGCCGGAGATTCCACCAGGCTGAAGATGTTCTCGTAGACGGCGACGGTCGTACGGCTCGCCCAGTCCATATCCAGCTCGCGCACCCCGAATTTGTAGGCGACCGAAAGCATCGCCGCGAAGGAGACCGCGACGCCGGCCACCACGGAAAGCATAATGGCGATCGCGACCCTGCGGTTGTTGTGCACGCCGTCCGTCACCTTGCGTGCATGCAGCAGGGCCGGCATGAGCGCTTCGCGCAGGTCCAGGAAGAGCACCTTTTGGGCCACGGCGGCGACCACCAGGCCGGTCGGGGTCAAGAAGCGCGAACCGAAAAACGCCGTCAGCGCGTCGAGCGGGGCGGCGGTGAGCGTGAAGTAGGTGATTCCGCCCTGGCAGATGACCCGGACGGCCACCAGAGTGAACAGGAAGAAGGCGGCCAGCACCAGGACTCCGGCCGCGATCGGAAGTCCGTAATGGTGGCACCACAGCACCAGGCCGACGCAGCCCGCCACCAACCCCCAGAAGGCGCGCTGGCTCGTGATCCACTCGGTTTGAGGGGTTGCATCTCGGCTCCGGCCGAAGGCTTTCAGAAAGAGGTCCAGAAAGTGAAACCGCGCCAGCCACGCCAGGAAGAGGAAAAACACCAGATAGGCGCCGATGGTCTGGGTTTCCTCGGGCCGCGAGAGGGTCGAGCTGAAGGTCACCCCCAGCGCCGCCGCGGGGATGTTGATCCCCAGCACGCTCAGCAGGCCGGTCAGCAGCGCCCCGGCGAGGAAAAAGAACCAGAGCGAAAAGGAAACCTGCTTGGCGGTCAGGAAGGCAAAACCGATGAAGGCCGGATAGATGTAAATCTTCAGCTTGTAGAACCCGGAAAACAGGCCGGCTTTGGGAAAGAACTTGCCCGCCAGGATCAGGGTGGGGATCGAGGGAATGGACGGGTTGTAAAAGCTCAACCCGTTGATCAGGTGCAGGCAGACTGGAACCAGCAGACCGGCCAGCAGGTAGCGGTGCATCAAAAACGCCCCCAGCCGGTCCTCGTCGAGCGCTTCCTGCATCAGGAGCGGCACGCGCAGCAGAGGAAAGTTCATGCGCTCGTTGTAGAGCGGCTGTCGGCTCAAAAGGCTGACGATGCAGATCATCACAAAATAACAGAGCAGAATGAAGCCGGTCCACTCCAGGAGCGGGCCGATCCAGGCGTCCCAGGGGATACGCTGCAAGACCTCGAACCAGTCCATCTGCCGGGCGCCGGAAATCCCGTTGTAAAAACCGTCGATCGCCTCCCGGCTGGCGGGGTACCAGCCCTTCGGCAGCAGGGGCTGCAGCACGTCCTCCCAGCGGTTTTCCACGGTCGCAAAATGGTAAGGAGCGGTCAGGTTGAGGAAGAACGTGCGCGCGAGCCCCGTCCACGCAACGCCCGAAAGCAGCACCATGAGCGCCCACATCACCAGCAGCTCCCGGCCGGTCAAGAAGCGCCGGCCCCGGAACACCGCGCGCAGCGCCGCCGTCACCAACATCATCCAGACCAGCAGGTAGAACGGCGCCAGCGGAAACTGCCCCCCGCCGAGCGGCGTTCCCTTGAGGTAGGCGTTGTTGAACGGGGTGAGGACGCAGATTCCCAGCGCCAGCAGGGCGCCGATGAGCACCGCGCGCAGCCGAATGCGCTCGGCCGGGACCGGTGGCTCCTGGCCGTCGGCAGAAGGCGCGCTGCGGCCGGCGGCGGCGGTCATGGCGTTTCTCCTTCCGTTCGCCCAGGGGATTGAGCAGCCGGCTTCAGCCGCGCGCGCGCCGCCGCCAGCTGCTGTTCGTAGTGCACCTTGGCCGGTTCGTCCAGGGAGCGCCAAATCAGAAGCTGGCGCCGGACGATATGCAGAAACCCCTTGTTGATGCGCCGCCAAGCGTTGGATTCGCCCGATTCGCGCGTGAGCACCACCCCGATTTCGAGGAACCCCGGCTCCTGGGGCGCCGGTGCGAAGCGCAGCTCCACCTTCTGTTGGATGCCGAAATCGAACGGCGCCAGCCAGACGCGGCAGCTGAGATGCAGGCACTCGGGGAACTCGCAGGCTTCCTGGGGGCAGTCGTCGGCGCCGCCGACGACGCTCGGCAGGTCATCGCAGGCGAACGACAGGTCGATCTGGGAGGCCGAAAAGCGACCGTGCGAGACATCGAAATGCCCTTCGAAATAATCGAGCAGAAAGCCGCCGACGCTGGCCTGCTCCGGGTAGGTCATCAAGATGGGCAAAACCAGTTCGAGGACGTTGCCGCGCGCCGGCGGCAGGGTCCAGGAGCGGTTCACGTCCGGAATGGCGATCTGGCCGGCCACCCTGGACGGGTAGATCACGGACAGCAGCACCACCGCGATCACCAGCCCCATGGCCGCCACGCCGGCCAGCGAGGAATAGTTCACCGTGATCCCTGACCACAGGGCCGTTTCGGCAAACAGTTTGGCCGTGGTCTGCGCCAGAAGGTAGCCGAGCACCACGCTGAGCACGGCGAAGGCCAGTGCCTCGGCGATAAAGAGAAATGACACATGTGACGGCGCCAGCCCCACCGAGGTGTAAACGGCGATCTCGCGTTTCCGTTCGTAAACGCTGCTGATCATGGTGTTGAGTACGATGAAAATCGAGATGCCCAGCGGAATGATGATGTTGGGTACCCCACTGTAACTCATCGTGTCGCTGGCGTGGTAGAGGAACGTGCCCTCCGGCTCGCCGCTGAAAAGCGACAGCCCGAAGCGGTCGATCAGATTCTGAGCCGCGGTCTGCATGGACGTGCGGGCGTCGCTGCGGATCGCCACGGCCTTGAGGCTGCCGCCGGCGGCCATCAGGGTGGGGTAGGGAATGATAACGGTGAGATCCCCAGCGGTGTGCTGGTAGCGGCTTTGAAACTCGCGCACGTCCTCGCCGGATTCGAGCGCCTCGGCCTCTTCCTCCGTCAATTCTCCGGAGACTTCCCGCGGGAAGCTGACCGGGGTCAGCGGTTCGCCGTCGAGATCCAACCGCTCCTGCAAGCGTCGCCCGGAAAACACCCCTGCCACGGCGAAGTCCACCCCCCAGAGGGTGATGCGTTGTCCCTCCGGCTGCTGCGGGTCGATGCCGAGGCTGACCGCGAGGCGTTCGGGCAGCAGGGCGGCGAACCGCTCGGACTCGGTGAACCAGCGCCCGCCCACCAGGAACGCATCCAGCCCGGACACCTGCGGCTCGGCGGACAGCAGCCCCATCAGTCCTTTGGCCTCGGCGCTGCGGCCGCCGGCGCGCAAGGGGACGCTGCCGGTGCGGGTCGGGTCGTCTTCTTCCAGCCAGGCCCGCGGCACGGCGCGGCCGATTTCGCTGAAGGTGTTGGCGATGACACCGAAGGCCTCGGGGGGCAGCGTGGTCCAGTTCGCGTTCTTGAGCAGGAACCCCTGGAAGGTGGCCTCCGGGCTGTAGAGAATCCGGGCGTGCCGCCGCATGGACTTGGCCGAGGTGAAGCTCATAATGGTGAACGTGAGCAGGACCAGGGTGACGCAGGTCAACGCCGTGCGCACCCGCCGCCGGCGCAGATTGCTCACGCCGAGCAGAAAGGCCGCCACAAAGGCCTTCCACCGGCTGATCTCACCGACCTGGACCAGACGCGCCCGGGTCTGCAGGCCGGCCATCTCCTGCTCGAACCGAACGAAGATGATCAGGGTCACCACCAGTGAGAGGCCCATGATGAAAAAGGCGAGAATAACCACCATCGGGCTGTAGGCCAGCTGGAAGGCCGGATGCACGCTGTAGATCGTAGCCACGAGTACGGCCAGGATGACGCTGAAAGCGATGATGCGCCGGTAGATGTTGGCGTAGGCGAACAGCAGCCGCTCCAGGCAGAAGGCGAACGGCACGAACAGCGCGATGTAGAAAAGCACCCCGTAGAGGACGTCCCTCTGGGTTTTCTCCACGTCGTCATAAACCCGCGTGGCCAGCGCCCAGGCGCGGGAGCTGGCATCGGCGAAGCGGTCGTAGGCGAGCGCCTCGAGCGCCGCTTCCGCCGCGTTCAGCGCCGCCAGCCCCTCCTGTTCGAGGCGGCGGATGTGTTCGTTGTAAACTCCGTGCCGCTCCAAATTGGCGATGCGCGGCGCCAATAGGGTCCACATATCGCGGGCCACCTGATAGTCGGTGCGCAACAGCCGGGGCAGGTCCTCGGTCGCAACCCCGATCCCGGACGGCACCTGCTCGCTGGCGTTAAGCAGGATGAACTTGGGCCGCAGCACGGTGTCCGACAGCATCAGCTTGAGGCGCGTGCCCGGTTCCAGGAACACGGTGCTGATGATCGACGACCAGGTGTCGAGCCGGCTCATAAACCAATGCGACGGCTCGGCCTCGCGGCGGCCGTCGAGCACGTCGGCCTTGGTCAGGTGGCGGAAGGTGCGGGGTTCGAGCAGGTTGAACATCGTGGTCCCGCTGGCGGCGAACATGACCAGGTCGGTCTCCATGAACCGCCGATTCATCTTGACGCGGTAGGCATCCTTGCCGGTCAGCTTTTTGTCGATGACCCATACGGCCTGGCCGGTGCGCTCGTCGAAGCGGTAGCCCTCGATCACGACCTTGTGCAGGCTATGGGTCTTGTCCGCCACCCCTTTCAGGCGGAAGCGGCCTTGAGCATCCACCATGGTGTAAAACCGCGAAGGCCCCTGGTAGCAGAGCAGCACCGTCCCGGGGGCCGGCTTGTCTGCAAAAAGCTCTCCATGCCGCAGAAACTTGGCCCGCCCGCTGACCGTGGAAAACCCGTTGAGCGGCGCGTCCTGCTCGCGCAGCTTCGGCGCGCGCGCCAGATGCCCGGCGAGGCCGCAGACGACGGCGCTCTGCCGGGTCGCGAACTCGACGTTGACCCGCTCCGGGCGGTCTTCCGGAGTTCCCCACGCGGAGCGGGCATCGCCCGTCGTGGCCAGGGTGACGCCGTGGTAGCCCGCCAATGCAATGACCTCGCCGCCCAGGGCCGGTCGGTCGATGAAATGACTCTGCCAGGATCGCAGCCGGCTCGGCCGCAAGGTGTCCTTGAACATGCCGGACTCCCCGTGCGCGGCTTCGATCCGTTGGGCTCCCTCCCGCAGCGCCTCCTCCAGCGCGGCGTAGGCGGGAACCCGATGGATCCGAGGGCGCAGAGGATAGAGCCAGCCGTGGTTGAAGGCGCCGAATCCGTCACCGTGGCTGGAGAGGTGCAGCGACACCGCTGCGGCGATTTCGTAGTCCTGCACCGCGTTCCGCAGGGCGTAGGCGCTCTCGATCAGGCGCAGCCGCGCCCGCCCGTCGGACAGAGCGGCCTCCTGATCCTGCCGGGCGCGCTGGGCCACTTGCTGCAGCAGGCGCTGCTCATCGGCCGAAAGGCCTTCGAAGGAAGGGCGCCAGGTCAAACGCCGCAGGATCAACCGCTCGGCGGTCAGCTCCTGAATGAGCTTCGGGTCGCGGCCGTGTTCGACCATGCGCAGCTGCATCAGCCGGCGCGACACCAGGTCGGCGTCGGTCTTGAGGCGCTCTTCCAAAGCGGCCCTGAGCAGGTCCTCGGTGATTTCGCCGGAGGCCTCCTCTTCGGCCGGACCGCCCGCCGGCGCCGGCGCGCTGGGACCCGCCTCGTCGAATCGGGCGTCCTTGAGCGCCTGCAGCGTCAGGCGGGCGTTTTGCACGAAGCGCCGCAGCTCGTTGCGCTCGTCGCGCAGATCCCGGGAGCGGGCCGAGAAGCTCCAGATCAGCTCGCGCAGCCCGGCCAGGGCCTGGGCATGGCCGGAAGTGGCAGCCAGCAGGACGGTGCGTTCGGGCGGGTTATCTTTGAAAAACCGCGCGAGCTGAAGAAAGGTCGCCGCCGAGACGGCCTCGTCGGCACCGGGCGAGCGGCCGGCGACCCGGGCGGTGCTGTCGTAAAACGCCTCCACCAGAAGCATTTCTTTCTTGCGGGCGGCGGAGGTTCCGGGAATGAGGCAGTAGATGTTCTCGGAGACGGCATTCTCCCAGGACGCCTGCGAGCGCAGCCGCACCTCCTCGGCCACGATGCCGCCGACGGCCGACTCGAAGTCGCCGAAAACCCGGCGCAGCTCCTCGGCCGGCATCCAGAAGCGCGGAAAGGGAATGGGGGACAGCTCGAACTTGTCTTCGAACCAGGCACGGATCGACCCGCCCCGGTCCACGTAGATCAGGGCTTTGGCTCCCAGGCCGGCCGCGGTCAGCCAATGGCGGGCCGAATCGAGCTCCATCAGCACCACCGCGCCCTCGATGCGTTTGCCGTTCAGGAAACGCGCTTCCCCGCTGCCGACGTACAGCAGCGGCCCGGCCAGCCCAGGAGCGTCGACGGCCGGAGGGGAGACGGCGTTGCCGGCAAAGGCCGGCAGGGGCAGGCGGATGCCGCGCGCCGGAACGTCGAGCGCACCGAGGCCCTGGCGGATCACCGGCACCGCGAACGATTGGGACGCCACCGATCCGATGGCCAGCCGTTCGAGTTCGTCCTTGATGAACGCCGCGGCATGCGCGTTTCCCGGTGCGCCCGTGCTGCGGTCGCCGAAGGATGCGAGTGTGTGCAGCGCCGCCGCGAACCCATCCGCGCCCGGCGTGGCGGCCGCGGGTCGCGGGCCGGCGCCGAGCAGTGCTGCGCACAGGAGCGCCGCTGCGACCCATGGGATCGATCGGACGGTCGGGGTTGGTGGCTGCGGCGTCACCGGTGCGATTCCTGTTCCCGGGCTCACTCGCGCACACCGATTCGCCCGATGGAGATCGAAAGCTCCTCGCGGTTTTCGATCTTGTCGATCCGTCCGTCCCGAATCCAGACCACCCGGTCGGAGACGTTGAGCATCTTGAAGTCGTGGGTGGCGGAGATGACGGTCACCCCCCGCTGCTGGCTCAGGCGCTTCAGCAGGGTGATGATTTCCTCGCCGGTGGTCAGGTCCAGGTTGCCGGTGGGTTCGTCGGCCAAAATGATGGCGGGATCGTTGGCCAGGGCACGCGCGATGGCCACGCGCTGCTGCTGGCCGCCGGACAGCTCAAACGGCTTGTGGCTGTGTCGGTCGCCGAGGCCCACCTGCTCCAGGAGCTTCATGCCCTTCTGCACGGCGGCGTCGTTGGTCATGCCGGCGAAGATCATCGGCAGGGTGATGTTCTCCAAGGCGGTCATGACCTGGATGATGTTGAAGGTCTGGAAAATGTAACCGATCTTGCGGCAGCGCAGCCAGGCGAGCTCGTAGGCGTCGAGCTGGGCGATGTCGACCTCGTCGATAAAGACCTTGCCGGAACTGGGCTTGTCCAGACCCCCGATCATGTTGAAGAGCGTGCTCTTGCCCGAGCCGGAGGGCCCCATGATGGAAAGATATTCACCCCGGTCGATCTGCAGGTCGACGCCCTTCAGCGCCTGGACCTCGATCTTGCCGAGCTTGAAGCTTTTGGTGACGTTGGATACCCGCACGACGCTGCTCATGGCTCCACCCGCATCGCCTCCACCGGCTGCATCCGCGCCGCCACCAGGGCCGGGTACAGGACCCCCAGGAGGCTCAGCCCGAGGCCGATTCCGGTGGCGGCCGCCATTGAGGCCATCACCTCCGTCAAGGTCACCTGCCGAACGGCCGCGCCTCCGAAGCGGATCCAGCCTCCGATCAGGGCGAAGACCGCTCCGACCAGCGCCCCGGCGGCCGATCCGGCCAGCCCCTGCATCCCGGCCTCCAGCATGAACAGTCTCAATACGAAGCGGTCGAGCGCCCCCAGGCACTTCATGGTGCCGATTTCGCGAAACCGCTCGGTGACCGCCATCAGCTGCGCATTGACGATGCCCACGGCGCAGACGAGCAGCGAGAGCAGGATGATCCAGCGCTGCTTCGGGCTGGAGGCCACGTTGGTCGCCTCCGGGCCGAGATCGTAGCCGGCGCGCACGAGCGTCTGCCGCAGTTCGGCCGAGCCGCTGGCCAGCATGCCGTTGGCCACATCGTTGCTGACATCGGTAAAGCTCAGAAAGGAGACGGCCAGGACCAGGCTCAGCGTGGTGATCAGGGACCGGAAAAAGCGCACCAGGATGCTCTTGTAGGCGATTTCCACCGACTTGCCGAACGGCAGCACCACCAGCCGCTGCACGCGGTTCGACTTATTCGGCAAATCCTGGAAAATGCCCTCTTTCATCCTCTCGCTCGATCCACCGGTCGGCGGCCTGCAGCCATGCCTTGAGGAAATTCGCCTGGCAGCGACGATGCGCTGGGTTGACTGCAGCAACCGTCTAAAGGTGAAACTTGGATAACATAGCACCCCAGCCAAAGTAAATAAGAACGGTTCCTAAAAATAGCGCCCCTTAGACCGCATCCTGCTTTTTGCGGATGAGGTAGCAGCCATCCCGCACCGCCAGCATCACTTTTTCGACTCGCTGGTCGGTCTTGACGTGTTCATTGAATGCAGCGATGGCCCGGGCGTTGTCGTTCATGCGATCTGTTTTGAAGATCTTGCCCCGCCAAAACACATTGTCTACCAGAATGAGGCCGCCGGGATTCAGAATTCGCAGAGCTTCTTCGTAATATTGAACATAACGAGGTTTGTCCGCATCGATGAAAACGAAATCGGTGGCACCGTCCGGCAAGCGCGACAGGGTTTCTATGGCCAGCCCGAATGCGAGCCGGATCTTGCCTCCATGCGGGCTGCGGTCGAAGAAGCTTTGTGCGATCCTGGCGAAGGATTCCTCCGCTTCGCAGGTGATGAGCCGGCCGTCTTCCGGTAGTGCCTCGGCCATCAGCAGCGCCGAAAATCCGGTGAAGGTCCCGACCTCGACCACCCGCCTGGCACGCGAAACAGCAACGAGCATCTGGAGCAGCTTGCCTTCCGCCCGCCCGATGCTCCAATGCGGCCGGCCGGTACGCCGCCGGGTCTCCCGGGTCAGTTCTTCCAGCAGCGGAGACATCGGATCCGTGTGGTCCTCTGCGTAAGCTGCGATGACGTTCGAATCAATGGGCATCACGCGGGAATCTCCTGGAGCGAACTCAGGCGTTGTCCTATCGATCGTCGGATGAAGTGTCAAGCGCTGACGTGGCAGCTCCCATCCAGCCCTCCAGACAGCGGGCGGCGTTGACGGCGCCATCCAGGTTCAACTCCCCTGCCGAGGCGTTGCGCTCGAGGCCCAGTCCGCGTTCAATGGCCTGCCCCAGGCAACCGGGATCGAGGTCGTCCTCGCCGAGAACCTCCAGCGGCAGGAAGGCTTTGAGTTTTTCTACCCGCAGGAGTTGTTCCCGCTGGCGCGAATAGGGCAGCACCAGGGCCGGCACCCCGGTGGCCAGCAGGTTCATGCAGGTGTTGTAACCGGCCAGGCTGATCGAAAGATCGGCGGCTGACAGATAGTCGATCAGCCGCGGCGTGAACCGGTGAACGCCCAAGCCGGTCGCGCGCATGGCTTCCAGTTTACCAAATTCCTCCACGCTCATGAACGGACCGCAGAAGGCCTCCAGCCGCAGCGGCCGCCCGGTGAGTCGACGGCAGGCCTCCAAAACCGGCTTCATCAGTCGATACCCCGAACGCCCCCCGCCACAGCTGGCGATTACCAATTTCTCATCGGAGTTCAATTGCAGTTGTTCGCGCAGTCTGCAACCGTTTTCCCGGTCCGGCCGAGAGGCCACGAAGCCGGTGTGAACCTTCGGAATCCGGATCTCTTCGAACCGGCTGAACGTTTCGCTCAGCGGCAGCAGGCGCTCGTCGGAATGAATCAACAGCAGGTCGAACCAGCGATGGAGGGCATCCAGCACCCGAGCCTCATAGGCGGCGGGATCGCGTTTTTCAACCAGCACGTCCCGCAGGCTGCACACCGTGCGGATCCGGCCGTAGTCTCCCCGCCGGATCGCCTCCAGCAGCGGTTCAAGCTCGAAGCCGAAGGCCGTGCGGCCGAAAGGGTAAAGCTCCACGATGAACAGCTGGGGCCGATGACGTTCGAAAAGAGATGTCAGCATGGCCGCGCGAGCCTGCTGGATCGCCGCCACCGATGCGCCGGGCTCCCCCGGCAGCAGGGTGGTGAACTGCTCGTCCATATGCAGGCCGGGGAGCCGGACCAGCTCGACGTGGCCGGGCAGGTCCAGGGCGACCGGCTGCCCGCCGGCCACGAGAACGACCCGATGGCCGTTCAGCGCGCGCGCCAGCTCGATGCTGCGGAATAGATGCCCCATCCCCCACACGTATTGGCAGTAGAGTACGATCGTCACGGCCGGCCCTCTCCCCCGCTTCGCACCGGCCGCGCATCGACCCAGGACGCCGTGGCCTGCGCCCCGTTGAGATCGATGCCGGGATCCGGCCGCTCGGGGTGCATCAGCATCCGCTCCATTTTCGCAGCCAGACGCGACGGCTCCAGCTCGGCGTCATCCAGCAGCCGCAGCGCCCCCAGGGCCTGGAGCCGCTGCGCGCGCATCCGCTGTTCACGGTTCTGGCCGAAGGGCCATACCAGGGCCGGCACGCGGGCCGCCAGCAGATTCATGGTGGTGTTGTACCCGGCCATGCTGACCGACAAGTCGGCCGCTGCCAGATACGCTAAGAAGTTCGGCGTGAAACGGGCGACGCACACCTCTTCCACGGCGGCGTGCCGCAGTCTCTCGAAATCCTGCGGTGGCAAAAACGGCCCCGTAAAGACGCGAAGCTTCCAGGCCCGCGATCGATTCAGACGACGGAAGGCGCCGATGACGGCATCGAGCAGCGGAGCGCCCACGCTGCCGCCGCCGGCGCTGGCCACGACCAGCCGGTCCCGTTCGCCCAGCCCCAGCTCCGCGCGCAGCCGACGGCGGGCATCCGGCTCCGGCCCGGGCGTGACGAAGCCGGTGTAGATCAGCGGCACGGCAATTTCATGGCAGCGGCTGAAGGTCTCCTCCAGCCGCACCAGGTTGGGGTCGGCGTGGACCAGGACGGCCTCGAAGTGCCGGTTCAGCAGATCGACGGCCCGGGCTTCATGCTTCTGCGGATGGTCCTTCTCCACGAGAATGTCGCGCAGGCTGCACACCACGCCGCAGCGGCGCGGACGGGTTTCGGCCATGTCCCGCAGCAGGGGGTCGATCTCGAACCGGAACGCCTTGCGGCCGAAGGGATAGAGTTCAATCAGGAACAGGTCCGGTTGCTCCGCTTCAAACAAGCCTCTTAATCGGTCCCGGCGCAGCTGCCGGACCGCGTCGAGATCCGCCCCGGCCCCCGCGCGCAGTTCCTTGAAGTCGCGATTCATGGCCAGCGCCGGAAGCCGCAATTCCCTGACATGACCGGGCAGCTCGACGCCGACGCGGGGCCCGCCCGTCACCAGGATCACCCGGTGGCGCTGAAGCGCCCGGCAAATCTCCAGGCTGCGAAAGAAATGGCCGATCCCGAGCACCTGCTGGCAATAGAAGACGATTTTCATAGCAGCCCGGATACAAGCTCCTCCACGTCGGTCCGGCCGATCACTTCCGCATGCTTCACGGAGGAGCCGGCATAAAATTCTCTGAAGCCGTAGCGCTTGAGCACTTCGATCAGCTTGGGCGAATATTCATTGAAGGGAAACCCGTAGAGATCCGGCTGGCGGTTCAGGTGCCGTGCGAACCACTCCAGGCAGAGCTCGGTGTCGCGCCGGATGTAATCCTCCCAGTCGGCTTCGGACCGCGGCCGGAGCCGGCCGTCTTCGAACTCGCAGCCCTGGAAGGCCAGCCGCGAGCGGATGCTCATGGATGCAAGCAGGTCGGCGGGCACCTGGCTGAAACGGTTGTGGCGCCAGGGGCTCATCGCTCGCGGCTTTTTCGGATGCACGTCGGTCAGGATCACATCGTGGAAATGGCTGTGGGCGCCGATGCGCACGTTCGGCCGGGCGGCCAGATGCTGGACTTCCGCAACGGTCATAAACCCGGTGACGTCGCCATCGATCAGCGCGCGCTGCGCATGGAAGGACGGCTCCCGGTACTCCAGGTAACGGCCGTTGAAAACCGGCCGGGACGCCCCGGCCCGGATGAAGGACGTCGTGATGAAAAACGTCAGGGCCTGCGGGTGGTGGTCAAAAAGGGGGTGGTAGTAATAGTGGGAGTAAAGCCCGTCGTCGAAGGTCAGGCGGCAGCGTTCGAGCGGAAGCTCGAAGTGCTCCCGGCGCAGATCGTGAAACATCACCACAGCCATCCAGAGGCCTCCTTGCACCGGCGGGCGCGGTTAATCCAGCGCCCGGGCGTTCAGTCCGGCAAGCGCCATCCGTCCGTCAGCGACCGTCAGCCAGTGCAGATGATAGGGCTGTAGGCAGACCGCGTCGGCGGCGATGTACGCTCGGCCGCAGAGGTCATGCGCCAGGCCTTTGATCACCCCCTCGTGCGTGACGACCAGAATGCAGTCGCCGGACCAGCGGCTGGCGGCGGCGATAAGCGCCAGTCGGCTGCGCTCGAGCTGCTGGCGGCGCGACTCCCCTCCCGGCGGACGGAATTCCCATCCGGCCGCCTCCTGCGCCTCCACCGCATCCAGCTCCTCGGCCCGAATCCCGCCGATGGTCCGGGTGGTCCAGCGCCCCCAGTCCAACTCCCGCAGCCGGGGGTCCGTTTCAATGGAAAGGTCCAAATGCGCGTTGATGATCGCGGCGGTGGTGGCGGCCCGCCCCGTATCGCTCGCCAGGATGCGGTTCCACGCGACGGACCGCAGCGCCCGGCCCCAACGCTCGGCCTGCTGCTCGCCTTCGGGCGTCAGAGGCGAGTCCAGCTGTCCCTGAACGCGCCGCTCGCGGTTCCAGACCGTCTCGGCATGCCGAATGAGCCCGAAGCGGGTAACAGCCGGCTCCGTCGGTTCCGGCTTCCGGGTGCGGCCGAAAGGGGTCAGGTTCGAATCCGGTTGCGATCTCATCGCTGGACCATTTCCTGGAGGGCGGCTTCCAGGGTGCGGTAGTTCTTGCGGATATCATGGAACTCGCGGACGTGGGCCTTGGCGTTCGCCCCCATCCGCCGCCGCAGATCTCCGTCCTGCAGCAGCCGCTCGATGGCCGCCGCAAACCCCCGGCCGTCGTACATCGGGACCAGCTGGCCGGTGATGCCGCCGCGGATGGCTTCCGGAACCCCGGCGTTTTCGAATGCGACCGCCGGCAGCCCGCAGGACTGCGCCTCCAAATAGACCAGGCCGAGCGACTCCTGGATGCCCGGAAAGACGAACAGGTCGGCGGCGCTGTAATAGCGGTAAAGCTCGCCGCGGTCGACCCGACCGGCGAACAACGCCCGGTCCGAGAGCTCCGCCTGGGCCAGACGCATGAGCCGCGCCCGCTCCCGGCCCTCGCCGACGATGACCAAGCGCAACCGCTGCCCGCGCCGCCTCAACTCGCCGCAGGCGCGGATGACCCAGGCGAGGCCCTCCGCCTTCACCCCCGGCCGAAACATGGCGACCGTCAGCACCACGGGATCATCGCCGACCTGCCAGACGGCCCGCAGACCCCGGCGGGCCTCGGCATCGAAGGTGAAGTCATCCGGATGAATCCCGGGCGCCACATAGCGGATGGCGTCCTTCGGCAGCAGCCGCTCCAGGTTGCGCCGATCGACCTGCTTGTTGGTAAAAACCATCTGCGCGGCCAGCAGCGTGTTGCGGTTGAGGAGGAACCCGGGCAGGGTCCTCCAATCGCGCCGGCGCTTGGTGGAAAAGACGCCCTGAAACAGGACATAGGGAAGTCCCATGCGGCGGGCGGCGTATGGCCCCAGCAAATCCGGCGCCTTGTAGTAGGAGTGGTAGCTGAACCAGATGTCAAACCCCCCTCCGCTCAGCCGCCGGACCACCCGCCGCCCTTCCTTTAGGAGCCGCGGCCAAAGCCAGGGCTTCCAATAGATCCAGCGGCAGCGCAGCGAACCGGCCGGGACCACTTCGTGTCCGCGGGATCTGAAAAAATCGACGATCCCGCGGGCCGTCACCAGGTCCCCGGAAGGTTGAGGATGGTCGAGCGGCTTGAAGGGCGCGTAGAAGCAGATCTTCATTCGTTTCGTTACTGGAAATCCGGAAACCCGCTTTTCAGGAACCACGCCCCCTTATCCGTATTGAACTCCCAGACCTGCAGATCCTCCAGGTTGCGCAGACGGGGGTTGTCCTGCTTGAAATAAGTGATTTTCACGGTTTGAAGGACTTGACGCTTGCCTTCGGTAAAAGCAACCTGCTGGACTTCATAGTCGGCTACGCGCACACTGGCCGGCACCGTTCCTCTTTCTTTGGGGGTGTCAGCGGCCAGATAGGGCTTGGCCGCCTCGAACTCGGACCAGCGAATGAGTCGGCCGTAGCGCTTGGACATGTCCTCAAAGAGCTCTTCCCTCCGGAAGTCGAAGGTTGCCGCACAAGCCGCCGAAAGCAGCGCCGCCGCCAAAACCGTCAGGCAAGTTCTTCGCATGGCCATCCGCCTCTCCATTGATTCCGGCAATGATGGCGGCCAGTTTAAACCATTCTCCGGGATTCGCCAAGTGTTATCGCTCCGAGACCGGGGGGCAGCGCGTTCCTACGGACTTCAGAAAGGGCTTTCTCGCCACCGCTCGGATTCCATGGCAGAAACGTTGACGAGCTGCAGCGGTTCATTTATTAATAAAGCTCCGATGTTCCGACTGGCGATGAGGCTGGCAGGGGGGTCCTGCGAGCGGATGTCGGTCGGAACCAGGGAGCGGAGGCAAAATGGAAATGCCATCGGAACCATCGGTGCCGCCTTTCGGGGTGGAAGATCTGCGGCGGATGGCTGAAACGTTCGTAGCGGACGAGCCTGCTCGGTTGGGTACGGAGGGCTGGTGGCGCCCGCCCCTTTTGGCGACGGCTCCGGTGGACGAACGCTTCGAAACGCTTCCGCAAATCGCGGCCGACGACCACCTGCATCCCCGCGACCTGCTGCCGTCCGCGCGCGCGGTGATCGTCTTTTTCATCCCCTTCCGCAAGGATCTGATCCGTAAGAACCGCGAGGGCGACCGTCCCTGCCGCGACTGGGGTCTGGCCTACGTGCAAACCAACGACCTGATCGACCGCCTCAGCCGGCGTCTCGGAGATCGCCTGGCCGAGAGGGGTTTCCGCTGCGGATTGACGCCGGCGACCCACAACTTCAACGAAACCAAGCTCATGGCCCGCTGGTCCCACAAACACCTGGGCCATCTGGCACACCTGGGCCGCTTCGGCACGCATCACATGCTCATCACGCCGGCCGGCTGCACCGGACGGCTCGGCAGCCTGGTCACCGAGGCGGAGTTGGGCGAGCATCCGCTGATCGAAACCCGCGAGGCCTGCCTGCTCAAGGCCGGCAGGGCCTGCGGTCTGTGCCTGGCGGCTTGCCCGGTGCAGGCACTCAAAGCCAAGGGCTTCGAGCGGCGGCGCTGCTGGGAACGCCTCAAGGACAACCGCGCCGGCCTCGGCTACTTTGCCGACCTGCCGGAGAGCACCCATGTCTGCGGCAAGTGCGCCGCCATGATGCCCTGCAGCTTCGGCAATCCCGTCGCACGCCTGGAAGCGGCCACGCGCTAGCACGCCCGGGCCGGCCCCGTCGGCCTCTCGGGAGTCGATGGGCCTGCACCCGGGGAATCGCCGAATCTGGAACCCCCTCTACCGACAACCGCACCGCCCGCCTGTTCGCCCCCGGCCTTAATAAATGGACGAACCCGATCATCGCGTCGGGCGGCACGGCATCTCTCGTAAAGTATCGACCCCGGACGGCCGATAAGGCATGTAACTGGCAAAAATGGATCGTCCCGGAGGCCGGCATGAAATTCCTCCGGAGCAATCGGTTATCCTATTAATTTCTTGATGGTTGGATAGGTCGGCGGCTTCACCCGCCGGCTCCGTACAAACCCTTCGGAGGGCAAAACTTCCATGTTCAGAAAGATCAAACTCAGCTACAAACTGGCCGCCGGATTTTCGATCGTAGCCCTGGTCACGTTAGGCGTCGGCTTTGCCGGCTGGCTCGGGGTCAACGGGCTTGCGGGCCGCACCCACGAAATCGCCCGTGTACGGCTGCCGAGCGTCGCCAGCCTGCTGTTGGTCGAAAAGAGCATGGAATCGCTGCGCGTGGCCATCCGCACCCTGCTCAATCCCAACCTGAAATCCGAGGACCGCGCCCGCCAGTTCAGCAACATCGAAACCGCCCGCAAGCAATACCGGGCCGCCTGGGACGCTTACGAACTCCTGCCGCAGACCGAGGAAGCGGCCGGGCTCTGGGAGCAGTTCAAGCAAGCCGTAGACGCCTGGGCCAAGGAAAACAATGAGTTCCTCCGCCTGGCCAAAGACCTGGAGGCGACCGGGATCACCGACCCCAAAGATCTCGCGGAAGACCTGGAGCGCTTCCGCGGGGATCATTTCAAGCTCATGGCCGATGTTCTGGCCGTCATGTCGACGGGCAGCTTGATGATGGATGCAAAAGACGCCGCTTCCTGCAACTTCGGCAAGTGGCTCAAGAGCCAGGCCATCGAAAACCCCCGGGTAAAAGCAACCCTTTCAACCGCCGCCGCAGTCCACGAAAAATTCCACCAGACCGGGAGTGCGATCAATGAGCTCATCATGAAAGGCAAGCAGTTTGAAGCCGTCACGGTGTTCAACAACGAGATGTGGACCGCCGCCGATGAGATTTTCGGGCATCTCGACGCGCTGCGCACGGAAGCATCGCAGGCCGAAGGGATCTACGAAAAAATGAACCGCCAGGCCATGGGGCCCTGCGTCGAGAAACAGCGCCTCGCCCTGGGTCTCTTGGATAAGATCGTCCGGATCAACGAGGAGACGGCCGCGGCATCGGCCCAGGCCGCTGCGGACATGGCCGGCTGGTCCAAGACCATCACCTGGGCCGGAACCCTGGCAGGCTTCGTCATCGCGCTGGCCTTTGGGGTTCTGCTCAGCGTCTCCATCAGTCGTTCCCTGCGGCGCATCATCGCCGGTCTGGCCGAGGGCGCGGAGCAGGTTGCCTCGGCCGCCGCACAGGTTTCGGCCGCCAGCCAGTCGCTGGCCGCCGGCTCCTCCCAGCAGGCCGCCGGCATCGAGGAAACCTCATCGTCGCTGGAGGAGATGTCCAGCATGACCCGTCAAAATGCGGACAATGCCGGCCAGGCCGACCGGCTGGTAAAGGAAACCCACGCCGTTGTGGAGAAGGCCGATCAGTCCGTGCGGGCCCTCACCACCTCCATGCAGGAGATCTCCAGGGCGAGCGAGGAGACCTCCAAGATCATCAAGACCATCGACGAGATCGCCTTTCAGACCAACCTGCTGGCGCTCAACGCCGCCGTCGAGGCCGCCCGCGCCGGCGAGGCCGGCGCCGGATTCGCCGTGGTCGCCGAGGAGGTGCGCAATCTGGCCAAGCGCGCCGCGGATGCCGCTAAAAACACGGCCGGCCTGATCGAAGGCACGGTGAAGAAGATCAAAACCGGATCGCAGACGGTCGCCGAAACATCGCACGCCTTTTCAACCGTAGCGGGGCAGACCGCCAAGGTATCGGAGCTGGTGGCCGAAATCGCCGCCGCCTCCAGCGAACAATCCCAAGGCATCACCCAGGTGAACTCGGCGGTGACCGACATCGACAAGGTCACCCAGCAAAATGCCGCCAACGCCGAGGAGTCCGCCTCGGCCGCCGAGGAGATGAGCGCCCAGGCGGAACAAATGAAAGTCATGGTGCAGGAACTGGTGGTGCTGGTCGAGGGCGGCCAAAGGAACGGGGCGGCCGGCGAAGATCATCCGGCCGTCGCAACCGCTCCGGAACCCGTCCGCAGAGCCTCCCCCGGCAGGGGGTCGTCCGAATCCTCGCCGCAGCCGATGCGCAAATCCATCCGCCGGACGCCGGCCGACGCGACTCCGGATGAAATCATCCCCCTGGGCGATTCGGACTTC
This sequence comes from uncultured Desulfatibacillum sp., assembly GCA_964570965.1. Lineage (GTDB taxonomy): Bacteria > Desulfobacterota > Desulfobacteria > Desulfobacterales > SpSt-501 > SpSt-501. The sequence goes on along the minus strand of CAZNAX010000037.1, from coordinate 2,580 downwards.
AAAGACTTTTGACACGGTTCTCACCGGGCGGCGCCGTCGCCCGGTTCTCATGCCCGGTTCGAATGATTCGCCGGCGGGTCAAGAAAGGGTTTGAGATAAACGTAGTCGGGGGTCAGCTCACCGCGATAGACGATCACGGCCCGCTTGAGCTCGGCCGGCAGCGCCAGCGTCGCAAAGTCTTTCGAAAAGTCTGCCCGATCCATTTCCGGCAGAAACCGCTTCAAGACCCGGCTGAAGTCGCACGAGGCATCCCGCGGGATCTCGGCCGGCAGAATGTCGACCGCCATCATCACGGGGCCATGGCCTGTAAAACCGTCCGTCGCCTGGCCGACGGCCGGCTCATACACATACACCGGGTTGCCCGGCTCGGTGGCCTTGACCGTGCATTCGATCGATCCGTTGACGTCGCAGCTGATATCGCCGATTACCTTCAGCTTGGGATGACGGCCGGCGGCCCAAATCCGGCGGCACTGCTCGAGCGTGAGCAGCCGGGGGTAGCGATAATCCCAGTAGATGCCGTTGACCAGCACGGAAAGATGCTCGACATAACGCTCGAAGACGCCCCGGTAGCCGTCCGTGCCGCGGCGGTAATAATCGCCGAGGTCGAATGCCGTCCCCGCCTCCAGGGGCTCCACCCAATCGCCCTCCGCGAACACCACCTGATAGATGGCCTTGCGGGACCGTGAGCGGTCATGCGCCGCGGACCGCAGCTCTGCCGGGGAAACCGTCTCAAGCGGCAGCCGGCCCAGGATTTCCTGCGCACCGCGGGAGACGTTCCCGTAGCCGGTGAGGCCCACCACCAGCGGATGGACCGCGTCGGGCACGCCGTCCTTTTCAATGGCCGCGGCGATCCGCTGCAGGTCCTCCCCCGCCCCGGACAGGTCGGTATAGCTGCGGGCCTGCTTCAGACGGCTGAACGGCGACGGAACCCCCTCGATGTCCAGACGCTTTCCCAACGCCCAGAGCGTGTTGATCATGCCCGCCAGCCCGGCGTGCCGCCCGAAGAAAATCAGACGCCGGCTCTTCTCGTCCACGATGCGCTCGTAGTCGATCAGGGTGGCCTTGAGTTCCAGCAAGCGCCGCAGCATCGGCATGTTCGCCGGCTGCCCCTTGATCACATGCGAGAAGAAGAGATAGATCTTGCCGGCCTCTAGCCTGGCGGGCGGGATCTCCTTGATGCCGATGATGACGTCGCAGTCGGACAGATCCTCCTGAACCGGGACGCCGGCCGAGGCGAACTCCGCATCGGCGAACGCGCGCCGGGGGCTGGCCTGAACGACCGCCGGAA
>CAZNAX010000037.1:0-1192 GCA_964570965.1 uncultured Desulfatibacillum sp. | reverse complement strand
TCATCCAGAAACCCCAGCTCGGCCATCGCGTTCCAGAATGGGTTGTGGCCCGGCCAGCGCATGGCGTAGCGACCCATCTCGCGCAGCTCGGGGCCGAGGCCGAAGGCATCCACGTAGCGCAGCGCGTCGCCGTTGGGATAGGCGTCCATCACCCCGACCCCCGGCACGGCAAAGGCATGGCCGTTTTCCGGGCGGAAGATCCGCCCGCCCGGAATCGTGATTTCCTTTCCGTCCCGCAGCAGCCGGGCCGGCCGCATGTAGGCCTTGAGGACCCCCTCGAACGTCCAAGTGATCTTATAGTGAATGGGATTGTCGGCGGCACAGGCCGGCTCGGGCAGGCCGGCGCCGTAGGAGCGCAGGCCGTGCACCACATCCAGTTCATCCACGGCCAGCCGGCCCAGGATCAGGTCGATCCCCGGGTCCATGCCCATCTCCGGCAGAAGCGTCACGCCTCTTTCCCGGGCCGGCCCGTCGAGTTCGGTCAACGGCCCGGTATAGCTCGAGCTGACATAGTGCACCCGCGCGTCGATCGCAGCCCGGGCGATCGCCGGCTGGAAATCCGGCGGCAGCATGCAGATCAGCACCTGGGGCTGGACCTCGCGCGCCAGTTGTTCGACCCGGTCCGGCCGCGCGGCATCCAGGCCGACCACCTGAACTTTGCGGTAGCCCTTCCGGCTGACATAGGCCTCGGCCTTTTCAGCTTCGACGTCGGCGGCCACGATCGCGCTCACGACCGCGCTCTGCTCCAGATCGTGCACCACGGCCTTGCCCTGCAGTCCCATCCCCAAAACCAGCGCTTTCACGGCGTCCCTCCCTCAGATGTTGCGCAAGCGGGGATCCAGCGCGTCCCGCAGCCCGTCCCCCAGAAGATTGATGGAAAGAATGGTCAGCATGATGGCGATTCCCGGCAGGGTCACCAGCCACCACGCGTCGGTGATATACACCCGGCCCTCCGCCAGCATCCGGCCCCAGGTCGGCATGGGCGGCGGGACCCCCATGCCGAGGAACGACAGGCCGCTTTCCCAGATGATGATGTTGGCAACGCGGACGGTGCCGATCACCAGGATGGGTGACAGCACATTGGGAAAGATGTGCCGCAGCAGGATCACCCGGTGGCGGGTGCCCACGCTGCGCGCCGCCAGCACGAACTCCTTTTCCTTGATGCTGAGCACGCTGCCGCGGATGGTGCGGG
>CAZNAX010000036.1:0-22853 GCA_964570965.1 uncultured Desulfatibacillum sp. | reverse complement strand
TAATGGCGCTGCGGCAGCTGCCGGTGTTGGCGAAGCCCGGGTCCAGGGTGATCAGACCCGTCTCCTGCCGCAGCCGGGAAATGTCAACGGCCGTTTCCCCTTGCGACCCCGCCACCAGCGGCAATCGGAACTCGCGCCCGTGGTAGGTCAGCGTGATATAGTCGTCCATGAAAACCTCTGGCGGCGGCGAGTCCACGGCGCCGGAACCCGCCGATGTGATGTCGTCGCCGGATAAAATCCTGCCGCTGGAAGGAATCCGTCCCGGCGGCTTTCGGCTGGGTATACACCAACTGTCTCGACCCGGTCAACCGGCGGCTACCCGCCGTCCATGCGGAAAGGCGCCGGCGCGTCCGAATTTACTTGCAAAATCAGTTGTGTTAGAGCAATCCTCAAGCAAAAGGAGGGTAGAGACATGGCATTCAAGGAGAACCTGCTGCAGAAGATCCGCATCGATCAACTGGGCGCCCAGGTGCTGGCCAGCATCACCCCGGAGGGGGCCGAGTCCAAGCTGGACAAACCCGCCATGCGCCAGCTGCTGTCGCTGAGCCCTTACCAGCATCGCCGGGAGCGGGACCTCGACCTTTACGTGCGCGAGTCCGGCGCCGGATCGCCGGAAGTCCTCGTCCTGGACAACGAGTTGCCCATTTACCGCACCACCGTGACCGATGTCGCCATGCGCAAGAGCCCCGACGTCGCCGAAATGGTGAGGCCGCGCAACATCATCAAGATTCTGAGGGACTCGGACGTCAAGATCAGCCGCAAGGCCGAGTCCCTGAAAGCCGTACAAGCCGCGTGCATCGCCCAACTCGATCTGTCCTTCAAAGACGAGGACATCGACGATCTGCGCCGGGACGGCATCGCGTCGCTGGAAAGCAACTACGCCGAGGGGGTGAACGAGACGTTGGCCTTGTTCGCCGAGCTGCTGGGATATCGGCCGCCTCCAAAGCCGTTCCAAGTCCCTCATTGCACCATTTACGCCGCCGTCTACCGCACGGAAAGCGGAGAGGAACGGCTCAGCCCGGCCGTGGTGTACAGCCTCGTGCGCAACGAACTGCAACTGACCGAGGAGACGTTCGAAAGCCGGAAGAAGGAAACGATCGAGCGGTTTCACGCGCTGGCCGCCGGCAGAGAAAAAGCCGCCGTGCAGGGCGGGGCGGTGTTCGAACATCTCCAGCAGGCGGTGCGAAGCTCACGTGCCCAAGGCAACTGATGCGATTCAATCTGCGCCACCGCGTCCTGATCATTCTCGCGGGCTTCGTCCTGATCACGTTTTTATTGGGCCTGATCCTGGTCTGGTACACCTTCCGTATCGAGGGACTGATCGCCTCCATCACGGAAAAGGATCTTTCGGCCTTTCACCAGGCGGAAGCCCTGGAAAACGCCCTCATGAAGCAAAAGGGCCTGGTATCCTATTTTATTTTGGACGGCAACCCGGATTGGCTGGACCAGCAGCAGGACTTGCGGCGCGGGTTTCTCGATCAATTGGCGCGGATCAGGGTTGCATCCGAGACCGCGATTCAAAGCCAGATCCTCGATGAGATTGAAGCCGAATACGGGCAGTACATCGCCAAGAAGGACCGCGCGGTGGCGCTCTTCCGGCACGGCAACGCGACGGACGGCGCGGTGGAGCACCGCGATGCGCACGCACACTTCGAATCCTTGATGCGTCTGTGCGAACGATTCAAACAGTTTCACACGGACCGCATCCTGTCCGCGAAGGCCGAAAGCCATGCTCAGGCGCAGCGGCTCAGGGTTTTGGCGTTGGCCGCCATTACGGTTTCGGCCAGCCTCACCCTTCTGCTGGCATTTGTGTTCGTCTACCAGATCCTGGAGCCCCTGCGGCGGCTGACGGTGGAAGCCCATCGGGACGGCGAACCGGCCCGGGCCGAAGATGAAGTCAAGACGCTGAGCCGGCGGGTGCGAGTGCTGTTGCACGATGTCGACCATACGCAGTCCGAGCTGGAAAAAAGCCGGGAATCGCTGGCGCAAGTCGAAAAGATGGCCCTGGTCGGCAAACTCGCCGCCAGTATGGCCCACAGCATTCGCAACCCCTTTACCTCCGTTCAAATGCGCTTGTTTTCCCTCAGTCGGTCCTTGGACCTCGATGACGTCCAAAAAGAGGACCTGGAGGTGATATCGGCCGAAATCCGCCACATCGACACCATCGTCCAAAATTTTTTGGAGTTTTCACGCCCGCCCAAACTGAAAATGCAGAACAGCAGCCCGTCCAGCGTGGTGGATGCCGCGCTCCGGCTGCTCCGCTACCGTCTGAAATCTTATGAGGTCACCGTCACCGTGAACCGGCCGATCCCGTTGCCGATCGCGCGGATTGACACCGAACAGCTCAAGGAAGTCGTGGTCAACCTGATCGTGAATGCCTGCGAGGCCATGCCTCCGGGAGGATCCATCGGGATCGAGGAACGCACCGACCACCACCCGCATCTCGGCCCGGCCGCGGTCATCGTCGTGCGCGACAACGGGCCCGGCATCCCCATGCACCTGCGCGACAAGATATTCCAACCCTTCTTCTCCACCAAGGAACAGGGTACCGGGCTGGGCCTGAGCATCGCCCAGCGCATCATCACCGAACACGGCGGAAGACTGGAGATGGAGCCCAGCGAGGGCCGAGGGGCCGCTTTCACCATCGTTTTGCCGTGCCAGGAGCCGACCCATGAGCTTGATCCTGATCATTGACGACGACGACCAGCTGCGCAAAAGCTTTCAAAAACTGCTTTCCGAGGAAGGCTATGCCACCGACAGCGCCGCCTCCGGTGAAGACGGAATCCAGAAGGTTAAAAAGCGGACACCGGATCTGGTCATCCTCGATATGCGCCTTCCGGGCAAGAACGGCTTGGAGACCTTCCAGGCCATCCACGCGATGGAGCCCAAGCTGCCCGTCATCATCATGACCGCCTTCGGGACCACTCACCATGCCATCGAGGCGATCAAGCTCGGCGCTTTCGACTACGTGCTCAAACCGTTCGAGATCCCGGCCATGCTGGGAATCATCCACCAAGCCCTGGAAGCCGGCCGCTTTATGCGCTCGCCGGTCGAAATGGACGGAGCCCCTGGAGCCATCAACCGCGAGGCGATCATCGGCCGCAGCCGCCCCATGCAGGACGTCTATAAAGCGATCGGCAGGGTTTCCTCCACCGATGCCACGGTGATGGTCCGCGGGGAATCCGGCACGGGCAAAGAACTGGTGGCACGCGCCCTCTATAGTCACAGTCTAAGAGCCGACAAACCGTTTCAAGTGATCAATTGTGTGGCCATTCCCGAAAATCTGCTCGAGAGTGAGCTGTTCGGTTTCGAAAAAGGCGCCTTCACCGGAGCCGCCCACCGTCGGGTGGGGAAAATCGAGCAAGCCCACGGCGGCACCGTTTTCCTCGATGAAATCGGAGACATGCCCTTCGGCATCCAGTCCAAGATCCTGCGCCTGTTGCAGGAGAAGAGCATCGAACGGCTGGGCGGGCGCGATACCATCCCGGTGGACGTGCGCATCATCGCCGCCACCAACCGTGATCTCGAGGCCGCTTTGAAACAAGGGCGCTTTCGCGAAGACCTGTACTATCGGCTGAAGGTGGTGACCATCGGGCTGCCTCCATTGCGGGAGCGGGTGGACGACATCCCGCTGTTGGTGGACTATTTTCTGGCGCGCTATGCGGCCGAACTCGATATGGACAACCCCGGTATCGCCAAGGAGGCCGTCGCCACCCTCCGGGATCATTCCTGGCCGGGCAATGTCCGCGAGCTGGCCAACGCCATTCAGAAAGCCCTCATATTCAACCGCGGGGCGCCGATCCAGCCCCAGGACATCCTCCAGGCGGCAGGTGCGGCCATCGGCGTGCGCAGCGGCGCCTCGCTGCGCGAAACGGATCAGGTGCTGAGACAATGGGTGCGCGAAACGATCACGGCCCATGCAGCAACGAACAAGTTCGATGCGGTCATGGACCATTTCGCAAGCATCCTCGTCGGCGAGGCGTTGAACATGACCCGCGGCAACCGGTCGCAGGCCGCCCGGCTCCTGGGGCTTTCGCGCCCGACCCTGCACTCCAAGATTGAAAAATACCGGCTGCGTATGCGAACCTCGGTCGAGGACGACTCGCCCGCCTGAACCATCGTAATGCGGCTAATGGGGCGGCCGGCCGCGCGGCCGCAGGCGTTTTACGGTTTGTAAAAATACCAGACAGTCCGCGGCCGACCGTCGCTCCGCACCTATATTTAATAAATATGCTTGCAATCAACAGGTTATGATCGTCTTGGCCCCAGCCCGAAGATGGCATGTGCTTTGCTGTTTTTACGCGGTGGATGCGCTTGGGGCAATACAGCCAGGACGCACCGGGCGCGCGGCCACGATACCGCGCCCATCCATCCCACGACGCCGAGCAGGCCGCTGAGCGTCTCTCTTCCCGCCCATGGGGGGGATCCAAGCGGAGGTGACAAGGATGCTGGTCAAAAACTGGATGAGCAAGGACGTGATCACCGTCAACGAGGATGACTCCATGCAGGATGCCCTCAAGTTGATGAAACAGAACAACATCCGCATGATGCCGGTGTTGAAGAACGGCCGGCTGGTCGGAGTGGTGACCGACCGGGACTTAAAGCGGGCCTCCGCATCGGATGCCACCACCCTGGACGTTCACGAGCTTCTCTACCTGATCTCGAAGATCCAGGTGAAGAGCATCATGTCCAAAAACCCGATCTCCGTGTCCCCGGATTTGAGCGTGGAGGAAACCGCCGAAGTCCTGCTCAACAATAAAATTTCCGGAGTACCGGTGGTGGACGAAAAAGGCCAGGTCGTCGGCACCATCACCCAGACCGATCTTTTCCGGGTGCTGATCGCCCTGACCGGCGTCGGCAAGCGCGGCATTCAGTTCGCGTTTCAAGCCGAGGACCGGGCCGGTTCCATCAAAGATCTGGCGGACATTATCCGTCGCTACGGCGGCCGCATGGTGAGCATCCTGAGCTCCTATGAAAATGTGCCGGCGGGCTATCGCAAGGTATACATCCGCATGCACGGCATCCAGCGGCCCCAGCTGGCAGGTCTCAAACAAGAACTCTCCAAGGCCGCCACCCTGCTTTACCTGGTGGACCACCGCGAAAACCGCCGGGAGATTTTCTGAGCGTTGCCGTAGCCATCGTTGGGCCGCCCGCGACCGGTCGCTGTGGATGGTTCATTGAGCCTGCCGTCGGGGCGGCTCCCCGCGCCGGCAACCCGGTGCGATAAGGTTGAAAGGTAGAAAGGAGATGACGCATGCATGATTTCAAGAAAATCCTCTTCCCGGTGGACCTGTCGGAATCGTCGGCTAAAATCGTTCCCTTCGTGAAGAGCTTGGCCAGCCGGTACGACGCGCGGATTCATCTGCTATTCGTCGCACGAGTATTCGATTACTTCACGAGCATGTACGTGCCCCACCCTTCGGTCAGCCAATTCGAAAAGGAAGTGATCGAGGGGGCCGAAAAGCGGCTGTATGAATTCGCCGACGAAAGCTTCAAAGACATCCCGGGGACCAAAACCCAGGTGGTGGCCGGCGATCCTTCCGAGGAGATCCTCAACTACATCAGCGCCCACGGGATCGACTTGGTGGTCATGGGAACGCACGGGCGCAAAGGCCTCGACAAGGTGATCTTCGGATCGGTAGCGGAACGCGTGGTCAAATCGTCGAAAACTCCGGTCATGGTGGTCAATCCGTTCCAGTAAGCGGTCTGACCCGGTTAACGGGAAAGGGCATGCTCGGCTGGCCGCCTGGACCTCCTGGCACGCAGGGAGGGAAGTGGATGAATGCAACCCAAAGCGATGATGACTAACCCATCTCAATAGAGGGAGGTCTGCCATGATGATGTTCATCTCCACCCCACCTTATATCCCCGGGACCTATGCCAAGAAGCGACCTGAGGCCGGGAAAGTGGCTGCCCAGTATGTGCAGGAGTGGGAAGCCCGCCGCCAGAAGCTTTCTCGGAAGAAACCGATACCGACTGAAATCCCGCCCTGCGTCTGTTTTTCGCGCAAGGTGGGCGTCGGGGCACTGGAAGTGGCGGACATCCTGGCCCGCAAGCTCCGCATGCGCGTGGCCGACCGCGAGATCCTGGAGCACATGAGCGGTGAAACCCGACTGGACAAGGAGACCGTCAAATTTTACGACGAACTCTACCCGGGGAAAACGGTCGAACTTTCCGCCCTTCTATTCGGAAAAAAATCCTTCCAGATGGACGACTACCTGCGCAACCTAGTGAACGCCGTTTACTCCATGGCTGCCACCGGCTCGACGATCTTCGTCGGGCGGGGGACCCACCTGATCCTGCCCCGCGACCGCGTCCTGGCCGTGCGGCTCATCTGCTCCGACGCCTTCCGCACCGAGCGCCTGGCTTCGCTGCTGAAGATCGACGTCGAAGAGGCCGGCAAGACGCTCGCCAAGATCGACCGCGAGCAGAAAGCCTTCTTCAAAAAAGCCTTCGGCAAAAAGGACGCCCCGGCCTCCGAGTTCGACCTGGTCGTCAACTTCGACCTCCTCGCCGATTCGCGACTGGCGGCGGACATAGTCGCACGCTGCTTTCGGAAAAAATTTTCGATCGAGCCCGAATAAAGCTCACCTGGAGGGCCGGTGTCCGGCACCCGTCAGGCTCGTTGCAAAACCGAACACCCCTCCAGCCCTCCTTGAACCCGGGCTGGAGGTCCGTTCCCTACAGAACGGCCCAGGGTGCCGCAGCCCGATTTTTTTCGGTGCCATCAATCCTCAAGGATACGATGCAGATTTCCAAAGACACGTTAGCCGGCCGCACCATCGTGGCCATCGTCTACGTGGCCGTCATTGCGCTACTGGCGGCCGGGATTCTCCTCGGCGTTTGGACCGCACGGGAGATGACCGCGGTCGTGACGGACCAGTTCAACGCGCAGCAGATGGTCATCGCGCAAACCGCCAAGGCCCGCATCGAGCGCGAAATCGGAGAAATCAAGCGCGAGCTTTACTTTCAAACTCAGGCCCTCCGCGGAAAAGACACAGACCCCCGGGAGCTCGCCGACACTCTGCAGCTCAGCCTGGTGCGGCTGTCGGAAAGCGGCGTGCGCAGGGTGGACGTCGTCGATCGGACGACCGGACGGGTCTTGACGGGCAGCCTGCTCGGCGGCTGGTCCGAGCGCAGCGTTGGAGCGGCCGACCGCTACGACGCGATGCGCTCCAGTCCCCAGAAGGAGCCCGCCTTCTGGGTTTCTCCGGTGTCGGCCGATGCGACGGCCGAGGAGATGGTCATCGCCGCCCGCGTGGCGCCGGACGCCGGGCGGCTGCTGGTGTTCTATCTCAACGTGCCGGCGCTGTTGTCCTCCATCGTCAAACCCATTCAATCCGGCAAGACCGGCTACGCATGGGTCATCGACCCGGAGGGCCGGTTCATCTACCACCCGAACCCGGATTTCTTCGGCCGCGATGCCTTTGCGGTCCGCGATGAAAAATTCCCCGCCATTTCCAACGAGCGTATCCACTTCATCCAGAAAGAGAAGATGCTCAAGGGCGAGCAGGGAACCGGCTGGTACTACTCGGGCTGGCACCGGGGCTACACCGGGCCGACCAAGAAACTGATCGCCTATTGTCCGATCCACGTCGCCGACACGCCACCCCGTTTCTGGTCGGTGGCCGTCGTGGCGCCGCAGTCCGAAGTCGAGGATGCTCTGAGCCGGGGGTCCTTCCGGCTGCTGCTGTTGCAGGGGCTGGTGGTGCTCGCGGTCATCTTCGGCGCGGCCGCCATCATCTGGCTCGAAAACCGTTGGTCGAGCGTGTTGGAGGCCAAGGTGCTGGCAAAGACCGACGCCCTGGCGAAATCCGAGGAAAAATACCGCTCGCTGGTGGAAAGCGCCGAGGACCTCATCTTCACCGTCGACCGCGAAGGTCGCTTCCAGTCCCTGAACACCTTTACCGCCAAGTTCTTCGGCGGCATCCCGGAGGCGTTCGTCGGGAGACACATTGCCAGCGCTTTCCCGGAACCGAGCGCCACCCGCCAGGCTCGGCTGATCGCTCAGGTGCACCGCTCCGGCAAGAGCATCCGGGAGGAGTTCGAGCTGCCGATGAGCGACCAGTCCGCCTGGATCAGCGCCAACTTCATGCCCGTCAAGACCGATGCAGGCGAAGTCGGTTCCATCCTCTGCATCGCACGGGACATCACCGAGACCAAAAACCTGCAACGCCAGCTGGTGAACGCCGAGAAACTCGCCAGCCTGGGCACGCTCGCCGCCGGGGTGGCGCACGAGATCAACAACCCCCTGGGGGTCATTCTTGGATTCTGCGAGCTGCTGCTGCGCAAGTCCGACAAAGATTCCCAGCAGTACGAGGACCTCAAGACCATCGAACGCCAGGGGCTGCTCTGCAAGGAGACGGTGGAGAATCTACTCTCCTTTGCCCGACCCGAAAAGCAGGCACCCGAATTTTCCGATCTCAACCATTGCATCGAGGAGATCACCAAGATCGTACGCCATCTCCTCGAAAAAAACGGGATCAGCCTCGTGCTGGACCTGGGCGCGCATTTGCCGCCGGTCAAAGCGGACGCCCGCCAGCTGCAGCAGGTGTTTCTCAACCTGATCACCAACGCCATGGCCGCCATGGAAAACGGCGGGACCCTGACCATCCGCAGCTCCTTTGAACGGCCCACGCGACGCGCCGTGGCCCAGTTTCAGGATACCGGCGTCGGGATTCCGGCGGATCACCTCGATCACATTTTCGAACCCTTTTTCACCACCAAGCCCGAGGGTCAGGGCACCGGCCTGGGGCTGTTCGTGAGCTACGGCATCATCACCGGCTACGGCGGAGCCATCGACTGCGCCAGCACCCCGACCTCGGCGCTCGGCAAGCAGACCGGGACTACGTTCACCGTCAAGCTGCCCATCAGAGTAGAATGAAGAACGAGTGCGCAGTACCAAACCCGGTGGCCTTAAGTTGCCTCATGCAAGAGTGCCTGAGGCATCAAAATCCGAAATCCGAAGCACGAAAATCGAAACAAATTAGAATGACCCAAATCCAAATGACCGAAACTCATAGGCACAACCCTTCTTGGTTCAACAAAAGGGCATCTTTTTCCTCCCGGTTTAGAACATTTGAAAATTCGAATTTCGGATTTGTTTTGGATTTCGATATTCGATATTCGGATTTGGGCGGATCGCGTTTGCTCCGAATCGATAGAGCCTATCCGGATCCCTCGATAGAGATGATGACAGAAGTGGGAAAAGTCTGAATGGAGGAACGATGCCCGGCCGCATCTTGATCGTGGACGACGAAAAGGACATGCTCGCCTTGCTGCGGCGCATGATTTCAGAAGAACGCGAGTACGAGGTCATCACCGAAAGCGATCCGAAACGGGCGCTCGAGCGCTTCCGGTCCCAGCCGATGGAGGTGGTCATAACCGACCTCAAGATGCCCGGTCTGGACGGCATCGCCCTGCTCGAAGCGGTCAAGAAGCTCCAGCCGAAAACGGCCGTCATCATGCTCACTGCATTCGCCACCATCGAGACGGCGGTGGAGGCCACGCAAAAAGGCGCCTTCGATTACATCACCAAGCCCTTCCGCCAGGAGCGCATCCTGCTCACCGTGGACAAGGCTATGCAATGGCAGGAGATGGTGCGGGAGAACCTATCCCTGCGGCAGGCCCTGGCGGAGAAGGAGGGATTCGCCTCCCTGGTGGGCGCCTCGCCCGTGATGCGGGGTATTTTCGAGCGCATCCGCCAAGTGGCGCCCAGCATGGGAACGGTGCTGATCACCGGCCCCAGCGGCACGGGCAAGGAGCTGGTCGCGCGCGCCATCCACCAGCACAGCCTGCGAAGCCAGAACAAAATGGTTACGGTGAACTGCACCGCCATTCCCCAGGAGGTCTTGGAGAGCGAGCTGTTCGGTCATGTCAAGGGGGCCTTCACCGGCGCATGGAAGGATAAAAAGGGGCTGGTGGAGGAGGCCCATGAGGGCACCCTTTTCCTGGACGAGATCGGCGATCTGTCTCCGCACCTGCAGACCAAGCTCCTGCGGTTGCTGCAGGAAGGCGAGTACAAACCTTTAGGCAGCGTGGTGACCAAGAACGCCGACCTGCGGATCGTTGCCGCCACCAACCACGACCTCAAGACCGGCATCCGTGAGAAGTGCTTCCGCGAAGACCTCTACTACCGCTTGAACGTCATTCAGTTCGAGCTGCCGCCCCTGCGGGAGCGCAAGGATGACATCGCCCTGCTCGGCCGATACTTCCTCGCCAAGTACGCCGCCGTTAACCGCAAGGCCGTGACGGACATTTCGGAGGAGGCCATGCAGCTGCTGATGGCCTACGAGTTTCCCGGCAACGTCCGGGAGCTGGAGAACATCATCGAGCGCGGGGTGATCTTCTGCCGCGGCCACAGCCTTTCGGTGGCGGACCTCCAGGTGGAATCGGTGCCGGACGCCGCCCAGCCGTTGAGCGCGGACCAGATGACGGAGATGCCTTTCCGCGAGGCCAAGGAACGCGCCATCCAGTACTTCCACACCCAGTATATCCGCCGCCTGCTCGAACAGTACGGCGGCAACATCAGCCGCGCCGCGGAGGCCGCCGGAATCCAGCGCCAGTACCTGCACCGTCTGATCAAGGAGGCGGGGATCGAGACCACGGACTACAAATCAAAATAAAACCCCGCATGCCGGATGGGCATGGCGGTCTTATTTTGCCGGCATGTTCAGCCCGATTTCGTGGAAGGCGTCCTCCAGTCGAATCATCCCGACCGCACGCCGGTTTCGGACCACGGCGATGCGGTTTAAATTGTGGCTGACCATCAGCTCGATGGCGCGGGTGATCTTCTCGCCGATGCCCACGTTGGGATCGAGCGGCAGGTCTGCGCTGCACGGCCGGATGATGGGATCGATGTTGCGCGAGGTCATTGCTGCGGGTCTCCTCTCGAATCCTGCTCCGGCATTATGCTCAACGTCTCAATTCCGTGCAGCCCTGCGTTCAGCTCTGAATTCAGAATCGAGCAAGGGGTATGCCAGAATACGCCCGGCGGATGCGGACGCCGGCCGGACCATCGGCGCAAACCCCCGGCCGGCTTGATTCAACAGCCGCTCCACCGCTCATTGGCCCAGTCTCGTCAGCCTCGCCTAAAAGGATGGCATCCGCACGCCCATGTCTCCTACCGATTTCAGGGAGAAATAAACATGTCGCCCACAGGGTTACATCCCAAGCCCTGTTCCGAACCTTCCGCTCCTGGCCGCAGTCTGCCATCCAACATTTATTCCGTAAGAATTTAATGCGTTAGATCAATTTTCGGGAACCGTCCCGGCGGCTCCCGAAAATTGGCATGCATCTTGATTTTGATCATTCGCGACAGTGATCGAAAAGGAGTGCGGGCAGGCGGCCCGCCCGCTGGTTTAAACCCGAGTGGAAACGAATTGGAAGGAGGGTCCGGCATGTCACAAGAACAGGTTAAAAAAGCAGGATGGGAAATCGCGCAACAACTCGACCAGGAAAAAACCCCCTGGGAACGGCTCATGCCCGAAAAGGGCCAGATCATGGCGGCATTGTACGGCATCGGTGTCCTGTTCGTCGTGTTCCTGATCGGCTGCTGGCTGGCCGGCAACCCCTTCGAGTTCACCCAGCGCATCCCCTCCGATGTGGTCAAGGCGAGGGGGTGGGTGGGCACCAACGAGTGGGCCATCATCTGGGGCGTGGTCGGGATCGCCATGATCTTCGAGTTTATGGACGCCACCGCCGGCATGGGCTTCGGCACCGCCATCACCCCCCTGCTGCTGGTGATGGGATTCAACCCCAAGCAGATCGTCCCGGTCGTCATGATTCAGCAGGGGATCGCCGGACTGATCGGCACCTTCCTGCACGCCGAGTACCAGAACGTGGAGTGGAAGTTCAAGCCGATGTCGGAGACCATCAAGCTCTGGCTCTACATCGCCATCCCTGGCATGCTGGCCGTGGCCTTCTCGGTGACCTCGGTCTACGCCATCTTCAAGTTCGCCAAGGTGTGGATCACCCTCTACGTCTGCTTGCTGCTGCTCATGATGGGAATCATCTCCCTCTACCAGGGGGTGTCCAAGCGCGAGCGCCAATACCGCCCGAAGATGATGATCGCTTTCGCAACCCTGGCCGGCTTCAACAAGGGAATCGGCGGCGGCGGCTACGGCCCGGTGGTGACCATCGGCGGGCTGCTCGCCGGGGTGCCGGCGAAAAGCATGATGGCGGTCACCGCCATCTCCGAGGGCACCGTTTCCACCTTCTCGATCATCGTCTGGGCGTTGATGATCACCGGAGGGGTGGTCGTCGACTACCTGCTGCTGCCCTCGATGATGATCGCCACCATCCTCTCGGCGGTAGTTGCCCCCTGGGCGACGCGGGTGTTCCCCGAGAAGATCTGGCAGGTCGTGGTGCCGCTCTACAGCGTGATCCTGGCCTTTTACGCCACCTACAAAGCCTGGCCGGAACTCAAGAAGCTCCTGGGTTAGGCGGTGGTTGACCCGAGCTCACAAGGAGGAGCCCCCGTTCTCTGCCTGCTGACCTCCTTGCGAAAGGGACCCCGGAAACGGGGTCCCCACCCCTCAACCTTATGGCCAAGAAGAAGAAAAGGGATCGGCCGATGAACCAGACCCAAAGACTCAGATATGCCCAGCGATTTAAAGTCGGTTTCGGATTGAACATGATCGTGATGGCCATGAGTTTAAGCCTTTACTACCTCGGCTTTTTCGGCGGCGTGGAAGGCCCCCTGGCCATGCCGAACATTGGCCGGGCATTGGTGGGAATCGGGTTCACATCGGTTAGCTTCCAAGCGATGCTCGTGATCATCTTCATCATCGCGCTCACCTGGAACTGGGTTCTCAACTTCGCTACCCACCTGACCGGGCAGCGCCTGACCTGCACCAAGGGCAGCCCGCAGGAGGGCTTCTGCGGCGAACTGGTGCAGCGCGACCGGGTTCCTTCCGGCCAAGGTTGGGCTTACACCTGCCCTCATGGCCATTGCCGGAACGACGCCCATTTCCACCCGATCCGCAAGGGCAAACTGGCCAACTCGCTCCTGATGGCGAGCCTGGTCGCCGCACTGATGTTCTACTTCGCCTGATGGCGGACGGCATCGACTGAACCCTATCCCCCGAGGGCAGCCCCCCTCGGGTTTGCGTCCACCCCGGCCGCATGGTAAAGGCCCCATGGGCCGGGGTTTTTAGGTTGCACCTACCAAGGAGGCCCCATGGCCGATCCCATCCGGGTTCTGCTGGTCGACGACGAGGAACGCTTCGTTCTGAACCTCGCCAAACTGTTGCGCGGACGTGGCTTCGAGGTGGCTACCGCCTTGGATGGAGCCGCCGGAGTGGCCGCGGTCGAAAAAAACAACGGGTTCGACGTGGTGCTGCTTGACGTCAAGATGCCGGGTATGGACGGGATCGAGGCCCTGCGCCGTATCAAGGAGGCCTCCCCCGAAACCGAGGTCCTGATGCTCACGGGGCACGCCAACGTCGAGACCGGCATTGCGGCCATGCGCGAGGGCGCGCTCGACTACCTCATGAAGCCTTGCGACATCGAGGATCTGGTGGCCAAGATCATCGAGGCCCACGAAATCGAGGACATGCGGCGCCACCCCGTGCTTTGGCCCCGCCATATCGTCAAGGAGGTCGCCTGGCCGTCCTTTATCCGCCTGGACGTCGATGACCTGCTGGAGAAGGCCCTCGGCGTATTCGAGCGAGAGTCGGGCATGAGCGCTCGGGACGAACTCTACATCCTGGACGCGGAAGACCGCTTCCAGGGAGTGATCGCCCGACGCGATCTACTGACGGCCGCCCAACGACACCAGCCCGAGCGCTCCATCGCCTGGGCCGATTTGATACGCCACCCGGAATGGCTGCCGGCGGTCCCCCTGCGCAGCATCATGCATCCGGGCCATCCGGTGGCCACGGACCCCGAGGCCAACCTGGCGGCCGTCGCCCGACGCATGCTGGACCTCAGCGTGCGCTGCATGCCGGTCATCGCAGACGGCAAGCTCACCGGCATCGTCCGGCTGATCGACGTCCTGCAGCATCTGGCGCGCTGACCAGGCATAGGGCTTGGAGCAAAGAGCATAGGGCAATACACACACCTCTTTTTTTTAGCCCTCTGCTTTAGGCGCTTTGCCCTGTGCTCCAAGCCAAGAAAAGGAGCCTTCGTCCATGTCCACCCGCCACAGCACACGACCTGCCTCGCGGAGCGGAGACTACCCCTATTTCCGCAGCCTGTGGAACCTCGTGGTGGTCGCGCTCCTCGCCGCCGCCTTCCTGCCTCTGCTGCTCCTCGGGAGCGTCATCTATGTCTACACGACCGGTGCGCTGAAGCAAAACGCCATTGAAACCTTGCGCCTCCAAGTCCAGGACCACCGCACCGTCATCGACCAGTTTCTGGCCGAACGGGCCTCGGACCTCAGACTGATAGCCGCCAACGTCGGTTTTGCGGAACTCACCAACGCCGGCGGGCTCGGGCGCGCCTTCCGCAGCCTGCAGCAGGAGCTCGCCTGTTTCTCCGACCTGGGGGTCATCGATTCCGAAGGCAACCACCGCGCCTACGTCGGGCCTTACGACCTGATCGCGCGCAACTACGCGGACCAATTCTGGTTCCGGCCCACGGTCGAGCACGGCATTTTCATCAGCGACGTTTATCTAGGCTATCGCCGGATCCCCCATTTCATCATTGCCGTCAGGCAGCAGGATGCGGATAGGTTCTGGATCCTGCGCGCCACCGTGGACGCCGATTTCTTCGAACGCTTCGTGGCGGCCAGCGCGGGCGACTTCAAGGCCGAGGCCTATCTGGTCAACCGCGAGAGCGTGTACCAAAATCGCGCGCAGTCCGCCGGGGCGCCCATGGAAAAGTTGCCATTCCAGCACATCCCACCTTTCGACGGCATCCGCATCGAGGAGCGCGGGGAGCGCATCTTCGCCATGGCCTGGCAGAAAAACGTGCCCTGGGTGAGCATCGTGGAAATGAACCGGGCGGACATTTTCGCCGATCTCGACCGCGTCCGTTGGATCTGCCTTTTCACCTTCATCCTCGGGGCCATGCTGATCATCCCCACCGTACTGCTCACCACCAACAACCTCGTCCAACGCCTGGAGTCCAAGCGCAGGGACCTGCGCTTCCTGGACCAGCAGCTGCAGCACGCCAGCAAGCTGGCGTCCTCCAGCCGGCTGGCCCAGGGGGCCTTCGAGGACATAACCGACGGTCTGGCCAACATCCACAGCGCTTCGCAGTGGTTGCGGGAGCTCTGGAAACTGCGTCCGCAGGCGGAGCCCGAGCCCGAGGAGGTCACCGGCACCCTCGATCAGATCGACGCCGAGATCCACCGCAGCGAGAAGGCCGTCCAGCGCGGCCTGGACCTGGCCCGACCGTCGGCCGGGCCGGTGTGCATCGATCTGAACGTCCACGAGTTGATCAGCGAGCTGTTGGGCCTCATGCGGCGCGAGCTCCATTTCAAGCGCATCCGCGTGAAACGGGATTCGCCCGACCCGACCGTCAGACTCTGCAGCGACCCGGACGGCCTGCGGCAGGCGCTGCAGAACCTCATCAGCAACGCGGCCGCCGCCACGCCGGACGGCGGGGAGATCGAGATCGTCTCGCGGGTTGAGGGCGGCTGCATGCAGCTGACGGTCGTGGACAGCGGACCCGGCATCCCCGCAACGGATTTTGCGAAAATCTTCGAGCCGCTCTACACCACCCGGCCCGACGGACTGGGTTTGGGGCTGACCATCAGCCGCACGATCGTCGAACGACTGGGCGGAACGCTATCCGCCCGCAACGAGCCCGGCCGCGGCGCGGCTTTCACGGTGGAGCTGCCTTTGAAGTGATCAAGCGCGAGCACATCAAACAGGCCATCGACGCCATTGCCGAACGGTCCTCGGAGATCGGCCGAGCGCTGGATGAACTGCTCGGGGTGGGCCGCATCGGGACTCCGCTTCGACCGCAGGACACCGACACGGATACCGATTTCCATTTCCTGTTCGACCAGGAAAAAGTCCGGGTCAAGAAGTTCATCTTCATCAACGAGGGCACGGCCCCCATCGAGCGCGGGCTGCTCATAAAATACGGGGAGCTTCTGCACAAGCGTAAACTGATCGAGGAGCGGCGGGAGCGGGATTTTCTGCGGGCCGCCCGGGAAGTCCGGGTCGCCGGACTTCGGTTGATGGTGGGGTACGAAATCGACCGGGCCATCGAACGGATGCGCAAAGGCCGTGACGCCGCCGCACCCGGCGGCGCCGCAGAGTGTATCGCCGCACTCACCGGCCTGAAATCGGAAAGCCCGGCCCAGGGCATCCCGACCTCCGCCCTGGATGATCGGGTGATCTTCAGCGCTGCGGTGGAGGACGGCCGGCAGGCGCTCTTCATCTTTTTTCCCTTCTGCCTGGAAGCCCTGATGCAGGTGGCGGACATCAACCTGGAATTCTTCCACGTCCGGTTTCTGCTCGCCTGCCTGCTGCGCGGCCTGGAGCAGCGCCTCTTTGCCTGCGCGGTGGGCGGCCGGATCGTGGGGATGCTCTTCCTGGGCCTGAAAATCGCCCTTTTCTACTCCGGACTGGAGATCAAATACATCGCCACCCTGCGGGGCCGGCACAGCGACGACGAGGAGCCGCCTCCCCGGGGAGTCGGCCGCTTTCTGGTGGGGGGCACCTGGCTGCTGTGGAAAACTGCCTACCGCCGGGCCCGCGAGATCGTTCTGGATTCGGAAATCGGTGCCCGTCGTTTCTACGAACACCACGGGTTTGTTTCCAAGGGGCCTCACCGGTATGTGCTCTCAAACCCCAGCCCCGACCTGCTGCGCACGATCCTGATGATGGCCGAGAACCGCCCCGGCCTCCCCCCCCGGGTGACGGTCGAAATCGGCCGTCTGGTCATGAAGCGCATCAAGCTGCTGCGCCGGCGCAGACGGGACGACCGCGAACGCGCGCTGCATCTGCAGGTGGAAGCCATGGCGCAGACGGCGCTCTCCTCGCGCACCTATCCGGCCATCGCCACCGCCGCCACCCGGGGGCTGCTGCGCTGCCGTCGAAGTCTCTCCGATCTCGAGCACCTGCTCGCCGTCGCCTCGCAGAATCCGGCGGTGAACCAGGCGTTCCTATCGGCGTCGGCCCCCGCGGTCGGCGTGGCCTGCGATGACCGGTTCACGGATCACCTCGCGAATGTCTTCCACCTGGAAAACGCCAAGCGCTACGAAGCGATCCGCTCCGTAATGGCGGACCCGTCGCTTTCCGCGAAACTGACGCGGATCGCCCCGCGCCCGGCGACCGAGGAGGAACTGGCCTGGGTCCACACCCCCGCGTACATCGCCCGCGTGGCGGCGACCGCGGGCCGCCCGCTCACCGCCTTCGACCTGGACACCCAGACCACGGCCAAATCCTACGAAACCGCCCGCTTGGCGGCAGGCGCGGTGTTCCGCCTGGTGGAGGCGATATGCTCCGGCCGCATCCAGCGCGGGTTCGCCGCCGTCCGGCCGCCCGGCCACCATGCCGAGCCGGACCGCGGCATGGGGTTCTGCCTCTTCAACAACACGGCTCTGGGAGCGCGCTACCTCCAGCGGCGCCACGGCCTGAAGCGTATCATGGTAGTGGACATCGACGCCCACCACGGCAACGGAACCCAAGCGGTCTTTTACGACACCGACGAGGTGCTCTGCGTGTCCATCCACCAGTTCCCGGGCTTTCCGGGCACCGGCAAGCTCGGTGAAGTGGGACGCGGCAGGGGTGAGGGCTACACGGTGAATGTGCCGCTGCGCAAGGGGCACGGCGACACGGATTTCCTTTGCATCCTGCACTGGCTGGTCCGGCCGCTGGCCAGCGCCTATCGACCCGAGATCATCCTCGTGCCCTGCGGGTTCGACCTCTGGCTGCACGACCGGCTGGCCGAAATGCGCGTTTCGGCCGAGGGCTACGGCTTGATCACCGCTTTGCTGGCAGACATTGCCGCCGAAGCCTGCAACGGACGGATCGCATTTATCATGGAGGGCGGCTACAGCGCCGAGGGGATCCGTGAATGCGGCCTCCGGGTGCTCCAATCCCTCTGCCGGCCCTCACCCTCAAACCTCGAAGCCCTGCACAAGATCGCGGGTGAGGACCCTTCGAAACTGGGCGCCTTGAAAAAAGCGATCGAGGTCCAGCGCAAATACTGGACGGTGCTGAAATAGGCAATACCCATGCATGTCACCTGGCAGGTGACATGCATGCAGTCCGATTTATGGACAACGCCCGGCGGCGTTCCACCCAACGGCCTGCCGCACGGGCGTGATCGGACTTGGATGGATGCCGCCGCCGGAACCGGGTGGATGGCACGCTTCTTGTAATGTATTTCAAGCAGGTTGGGGAAAAAAATCTCCCTCCCTCTTTTGTAAAGAGCGAATTCATCATACATGACAAAGGAATCCCCCATCTCCCACAACGGAACCGAGCCTGCCGAGGCCCCGGATGTCGCCGTTCAGCGCCAGGCGACCTACGCCCGGCTTTTCTGGCGCTTTGTATGGCTCACCATTCTCTGTAGCCTGGTCCCGCTGCTGCTGGTCGGATGGGGCATCAACCTGCACTACACCCGGTTCGCGCGCGAGCGTATGCTCAATTTTTTCCAGAACCAGGTGGAGGACCACCGCAGGATCATCGCGCAATTCTTGAACGAACACACCTCCAAACTTCAATTGATCGCACGCACGCACGATCGGGACCAGCTTATCGAGCCTGGCGCCCTCCAGACCGTCTTCGAGCTCTTCAATCAGGACGTGCGGTCGCTCACCGACCTCAGCGTCATCGGCGATCACGGGTATCACCTCGCCTATGTCGGCTCCTACGATCTATGGTCCCGCAACTACTCCAAGGAATTCTGGTTTACCCAGGTGATGGAAAAAGGGCTCTACATCAGCGATATGTTCATGGGCTTCCGCAAGGAGCCGCATTTCATCATTGCTGTCACGCATTCCAACGGCGACAAAAAATGGATCCTGCGGGCCACCATCCACACGGAATCGTTTCGTTCGCTGGTGGAAAACGTGCGTATCGGCGGCACCGGCGAGGTTTACCTGCTGAACACGGAAAGCGTCTATCAAACCAACCCGCGCTCGAACGCGGCCATCATGGACACGTCTTCCTACCCCATGGAGCCTTATCACGAAGGAATCCGCATCCGGCTGCTGGAGAACCTGAAAAACGCGCAGGGACTCGACCGGCCAAGCCAGATCGCCTGCCAAGCCTGGCTGAAAAATCCGCGTTGGCTGCTGGTGGTGCAGCAGGACCACGACGAGGCGTTCGCCGATGTGAACCACGCCAACACCTGGACCCTGGTGTTTCTGCTGCTGAGCGCAGCCAGCATCCTGGTCGTGACGGTCTTCATCACGCGGCACATGATCACCGTCATCAAGCGCCGCGACACGGAAGCCGACCGGCTCAACCAGCAGCTGCTCCAGGCGGGGAAGCTCGCCTCCATCGGCGAGTTGTCGGCCGGGGTGGCCCACGAAATCAACAATCCCCTGGCGATCATCCTGACCGAGCGCCAGTTGCTGCTGGACGCGGCGAAGCACGCGCCGATCGCGGACTCGGAGTTCCAGGAACAGTTCTCCGACTCTATGAACCAGATTGACCTTCAGGTGCAGCGCTGCAAGCGCATCACCCAAAACCTGCTGCGCTTCTCCCGGCGCACCCAGTCCATGATCGAAACGGTGGATCTCAACGCCTTCATTCAGGAGGTGGTCGATCTCCTTGAGCGCGAGGCGCGCAGCAGCGGCATCAAATTCTTCAGCGAACCGGACCCCGGCCTGCCGCCCGTGTCTTCCGATCCCTCTCAGCTCCAGCAGGTCTTCCTGAACCTGATCACCAACGCCATCGATGCCCACGACGGCAAGCCCTATGGCTCGATCCGCATCTGCACCCGAGCGGACGGCGAGCGGCAGACGGCCATCGTGAAGGTGGCGGACTCCGGCTCAGGCATCACGCCGGAGAACCTGAACCGCATTTTCGACCCCTTCTTCACCACCAAGGCCGTGGGCAAGGGCACGGGGCTGGGGCTCTCGATCTGCTTCAGCATCGTCAAGCGTCTCGGTGGCAGCCTCACGGTACAAAGCGAAGTGGGCAAGGGCACCGAGTTCACCATCCAACTGCCCTACACCCCTCCCAAGGAATTGCAGGACAGCCTGAGCGCGAAACGCACGCCAATAACAGCTGCGTGAAAGGAGACGGCGCATGCCCGGATTTCGAGTTCTGCTGGTCGACGACGAAATCATCTTCACTAAGAACATGTCCAAACTCCTGAAAAACCGGGGTTACACGGTCACCGCTGTGAACAGCGGGGATGAGGCCATCCGGGAGCTCGAGCAGAACCCGGTCGATGTCATCGTGCTCGATCTGAAAATGCCGGGCATGGACGGCATCACCACTTTAAAGGAGATCATGAAGCTGGGCCTTTTCACCGAAACCCTGATCCTGACCGGCCATGGTTCGATCGACAGCGCACTCGAGGCCATGAAGCTGGGCGCTTACGACTACCTGACCAAGCCCTGCGAAATTGACGAGCTGGTCGCCAAGATCGAGGCGGCCTGGGCGAAAAAAACGGGCAACCTTTAGAAGCCCCGATTTACAGCGTGTAAAAAAATCGGACATCCGGCGGTGCCGGCCCCCTTTCCGCATCCTATCCGTTTCCGCAAGGAATCCCTTATTCTTCAATCGGTTGGCCGCCTCTAAAGACAGGAATCCGTTTGGCATATGAGTTGCTCTGCAAACCGGTGGCAGAGGCCTGCCCAGATGGATCTTTCTTAGGAAAAACCTTTCGGTGTCTGTGTGCAAAAGGTATTTACCATCCTGATTGCCGACCGCAACCCGCGGGTGAGAAGCTTTCTGCAGCGGGAAATGATCAAGGCGGGCTACCGGATCCTGGTGGCTGAAAGCGCCCGTGACCTGCTCCAGTGGGCGCTCGACCGGAACCCCGTCGACCTCATCATTTTGGACCCGGACCTTCCCGACGCAGTCGAATCGCCTCTAATGATCAATCTGCGCGAACGCATGCCCATGGTGCCGGTCATCATCCATGCCCATCCTTCAAATAATTTAACGGAACCGGAGATGCCCCGGTCATTCATCACCGTTGAAAAAGGAGGAAACAGCATCGAACGGCTGAAGGAGGTGGCCGAAGGCATCTTGAAACACGCAGCGACCGAGTCATCTTGAGCCATCCATGTGGCTTCCTATATCTTGGTGTAATTGTGGTACCCACTCGACAAGCGCCGGCCTTCGAACCCGGCCGTGACCACAGGAGGGAAATCCGTGAATAAATTTCGTGTATTGTTTGTAGACGATGAGACGGATTTTCGCGAAACCCTGATCAAGCGCATGCAGAAGCGCCACGTGGCGGCCTCCGGCGTGCGCAGCGGCGAGGAAGCCCTGGACTGGCTTCAATTGAACCCCGCGGATGTGGTGGTTCTCGACGTGCGCATGCCGGGGATGGACGGCATCCAGACCCTGCGGGCCATCAAGCGCGATCACCCCCTGCTGGAGGTGATCCTGCTCACCGGGCACGCCAACCTGGAGATCGCCCGGGAGGGAATGCAGCTCGGGGCCTTCGACTACCTGATGAAACCGATCGATCTCGACGAACTGCTTTACAAGATCGAGGACGCCTATCAGAAAAAATCCATACAGCAGCATAAAATCAAGAGCATCGAGGGGGTGATCGATTCCCGCAAGTAAAACCCGTTTGATTTTGCGATCAGCAGGCCCAGTTGGTTTACGGAATCTTTATCAAGAGAAAAGGAGAACGGATGGAGATGAAATTTTTTAAACAGCTTGGACGCTTCATGATGACGGGCGCCCGCTACCACGCGCAGTGGGAGCTGGAGGTGTCCAACCGGATCCTGGGGGACCGGCGGCGGCTGTTCGTGCTGCTGCTGCTCATGGTGCCGGCAGTGATCGGCGGCATCGCCTTCGCCGACGACTTGCCGGCGATGATAGGGGGCAAGTCCACTTACAGCCCGGCGTTTTATTCCACCACGATCTTCCTGGCCTCGATCGGCATTGGGCTGATGGCCGGTCTGATCACCGGCTGCATCGGGGCCGGAGGCGGATTCATCATCGCCCCGGCCCTCATGAGCGCGGGCATCAAGGGCATCCTCGCGGTGGGCACCGACCTGTTCCATATTTTCGCCAAGGCCATCATGGGCAGTGTCATCCACCGCAAGCTCGGCAACGTATCGGTCCCGCTGGCGGCGGTATTCCTGATCGGCGCCGTCATCGGCGCCACCGTCGGCGGCCTGATCAACCGCGGCCTGTACGAGCTCAACCCGGTGATCAGCGACGCCTTCATCACCACGATCTATTCGATCATGCTGGGTTTTCTCGGCTTCTACGCCCTGTTCGACTTCCTCAAAGCTCGCGGAGCTGCCAAGAAGACCGATGCTCCCAAGGGCACCGCCGCCCACCATGGCGGCAAATCCGAAGGCGCCGATATCGGCGGCCTGCCCCGTAAACTTCAAGGGGTCAAGATCCCGCCCATGGTCCGGTTCGACCACGACCTGGTCCCCGGCGGCCGCGGCATCTCCTGGGTGTTCCTGGTGGCCAGCGGCGCCCTGGTGGGCCTGGCCGCGGGCATCATGGGGGTCGGCGGCGGCTTTCTCACCTTTCCGATCTTCGTTTACGTCTTGGGCGTCTCCTCCATGACCACCGTAGGCACCGACATCTTCCAGATCATCTTCACGGCCGGCTGGGCCGCCGTCTCCCAGTACGCCATCTACGGCTTTATCTTCTACACGCTGGCCATGGGCATGCTCCTCGGCTCGCTGCTCGGCATTCAGGTCGGCGCCATGGCGACCAAGGTGGTCCCCGGCATTACCATCCGCGGGTTCTACGCCATGGCGGTGCTCGCCGGGTTCGTGAACCGGATCT
>CAZNAX010000035.1:0-22924 GCA_964570965.1 uncultured Desulfatibacillum sp. | reverse complement strand
AATAAGCTGCTCCAGTCCTTCAAGACCTTGTCCTACTTCGACCGAACGGAGGCACGCTATAAGGGTTTTTTGAATGGCCTGGCCCTTAGCGTCGTCGAAGACATAAAAAACTCCTCGCCAAACGGCAACGATCTCGGGGCGATTCACGACCGCATCAAAGAAATGAAAGATGATCCCAACGGATACTTCAACCAGCTGCAGAACTTTGGGTCGTTGTAATGAAGAGCCACCGCTGTCTGCCTCTTGACCTATTTCACCGCTTTCTCAAGGCACAATGATGCGGTGCCCGGTGCTGTTATCACCATCCAGACTTTCGGTGATTTGCTTGGCTACAACCCACACTTGCATGTGTTAATTTCCGACGGCTGTTTTCATCATTCGACGATCTATTCAATTTTGGGGGGTTTTTTGGAAATGTGATGGTGTTCGATAGGTGATCATGAGCAAAGCGGTTTTGAAGATGCGCTTGGAATTCTCCAGCCTCGATCGGCTCAGAAATAGGAGCGGGCGCCGAGATAGCGTGAGCGGTAGTAGCCGTTGGAAAGAGAAGCCGTTTGAATCGGGGTGCCTCGGCCGGGGGCGTGCAGAAAGGTATCGCCGCCGAGGTAGATCCCGACGTGCGAAACCCTGCCTCGGCCGCGCGTGGAGAAAAAAACCAGGTCGCCCTGAGCGAGTTCATGCGGATCGATCGGCCGCCCGGCTCGCCACTGGTCCGCGGATGTCCGCGGCAGCTCCAGGCCGTTCAATTGATAGACGACCATGGTGAGGCCGCTGCAGTCGAAGCCGTCCGTCGTGGACTCTCCCCCCCACCGATAAGGCACTCCGATGAAGCGCTCCGCTGTTCGCAGGATCTCCTGCCGCAGCCGGGCATCGTCCGTGCTTTGGTATTGAGCGGCGGCGTAGTCTCCCGGTGCCAGGATGAAGTAGTCTTCGATGACGCGTGCGGATTTCAGGCCCTCGGCCTTTTCCAGCGCCTTCTCACGGGAGGGAAAATTACCGATGCGCACCTTGTAAAAGCCCGACTCGTCGATGAAATGGTAGGCCAACAGCTTGTGCGCGAGCAGTTTGCCGGTCAGGCGTACGGCGTTGTCGATGTTTTTAAAAGCGCCGGCCTGAATGGCATAGCGCAGCTGGGGCAGGGCGGTCTTGGGACGGACGCCGGGCGGCGCGCCCTCCGGCCGGGTCTGGCGCGCGCAGCTGCACAGCGCCAGCACGGCCAGGCATAAAGCCAACGCCATCCGGCCGCCCGCTGCCGATGGCCTCCGGGCGGTTGCATGGGCCGGACGTCCGGGCGAATGGTTGCTGCGATCGAACGCCGATAAGACAGAGACCGTTGGGTGCATTTTCGTTGCGTTGAACCGTCGGACCGGTGCCCCTCCACGGGTTCAACCCAGCAGCATCTTCACGATCACCGGGAAGGCCACCAGGGTGCCGACCGATGCCCCGATATTGGTGAACGCCACCACCAGCAGGATGCGGGTGACCTTGTTGCGCCAGAACCCCTTGAACGAAAGAATGTCGTCCGGGAGGCTTTCCAGATCCTTGACCTTCGGCTTGCGCGAGAAGGCCTCCACCATCCCCGAAATCCAGCCGGCGGCGATCATGGGATGCAGCGTGGTGAAGGGGGCGACGATGACCGAGGAAAGGACGGTGGCCGGATGTGCGAGCGCCAGCAAGGCGCCCAGCCCGGCCAGCACGCCGGTGCAGGCGCTCCACAGCACGACCATGTCGGTGCCGGCGTCCTGCCCGCCGTAGAAGAACCCGGCGATGAATAAGGCGACGATGCTCCCGGGGAGCCCCCACTTCAGAAGAGCGCTCATTTTACTCGGCGGCGGCAGTTGTTCCAGGGCGGACAGATCGATGGTTTCCTCCCAGTGCTGCTTGATGCCCGGCACGTGGCCGGCGCCCACCACGGCTACGATTTTAGTCCCGGGGGCCTGGCGGATTTTAGCGGCCAGAAACCGATCGCGTTCGTCGATCAGGATCGTTTTGAGCATCGGCAGGGAGCGGCCGACCTCCGCGAGCAGGGCTTCGAGCACGTCCTGCCGCTTCATGCGTTCGATCTCTTCCTCGGTGATGTCCTCTGCCTGGCCCATGGAGATCAGCAGCTGAAAGACGAGCTTGGCCTTGCTCCACGCGCCCAGGGCGTGCCAGGCCCGCGACAGGGTCGTGCGGATATCCCGATCCGCCAGCCAAAGTTGAGCACCGGCGGCTTCAGCCATTTCGATCGCCTTCAGCATTTCGGCTCCGGGCGTCACGTCCATTTTTTTGGCGATGCGCTTCTGGAATGCAGCCAGCAGGAGGTTGGAGAGCAGCAAAAAGGCCTTCTTTTCCTTGATGACCTTGATGATGTCCATGTCCCGCCAGCGGTCTTTCTGGCGCAGGGCCTGGTGGCGTGAGGCGCAGAGCTCCACACAGATCGTATCCGGAGTCTCGGCCCGAATCACTTCCTCGACCAATCGTACGCTGTCCCGGGAGACATGGGCGGTGCCGACCAGCACGATCTCCTTGCCCTCAGCGTTCAGACGATGAACCATTACATTAGAGTTGTCTGTCATACGGCTCCAGGTATATAAAGAGAATCTGCGGTCCGGTGGGTCAGCGCCCATGGAATACGGATCAACCGCAATCATTAAATGCGAATTTTCTTTTGAGTTTATTACATCCTGAGGCGTATGGCAACTTTAGCGCTGGGTTGACGCCGGGAGACGGGAGGACGCTATGGCCCTGGAAAGCTATCGAATCGACCGGGAGCCCTACTATGTGTCGGCGGCGGGCGAGATCGCCGTTTTTGAAGCCGCCTACGCCTCACGGCTGCCGGTCCTGCTCAAGGGCCCGACCGGTTGCGGCAAGAGCCGTTTCGTGGAGCACATGGCCTTTCGCCTCCAGCGGCCGCTCGTCACCGTGGCCTGCCACGAAGATCTGTTCGCTTCCGATCTGCTGGGGCGTTATTTGATTCAAAACGACGAAACCGTATGGATGGACGGGCCGTTGACCCAGGCCGTGCGGTCCGGCGCCATCTGCTACCTGGACGAGGTCGTCGAGGCTCGCAAGGACACGACCGTGGTCATCCATCCGCTCACGGACCACCGGCGGCGGCTGGTGGTAGACAAGACCGGGGAATACGTCGCCGCGCATCCGGATTTCATGATGGTGATTTCCTACAATCCGGGGTACCAATCGGTCCTCAAGGACCTCAAGCAGAGCACCCGCCAGCGGTTCGTTGCGCTCGAATTTGATTACCCCGAGAAGGAAAAGGAAGCGCAGATCGTGGCGCACGAGGGCCAGGTAGCGGCGGAGTCGGCGTTGAAATTGGTGACCCTGGCCGCCAGGATCCGCGGGCTGCGGGAGCAAGGCCTGACCGAAGGGGCCAGCACGCGGCTGCTCATTCACGCGGCCCGGCTGATCGGAAAAGGCATTCCCGAGCAGGAAGCCCTACGCACCGCTGTCTGTCTGCCCCTCACCGACGACGAGCGCCTGCTGGAGACGCTAGACGACCTGATCGATGATGTTTTCTGAATCCTTTGAGACGCTCATGCAGGTGAATCCCGGGGTGGCGGCGTTGATTGCGGCCCGGCTGGCCGAAAAGCCGGCAGTGGTCAAGCCGGAGATGATCCAGTTGTTGGCGTCGGAGACCCTTTGGGCGCTGGCGATCGAGGCCTCCTTCGGGCAGGCCGTGGCCGCGGGATATGCCGAGCTGGCGGGCGAGGTCGGTCCCGAACGGGTGGATGCCTATCGGAGCTGTGTCCGCGAGGCGGGACGGGCGGGTGCCACCCAGGGCGGTATCATGGCCGAATGCCTGCTGCCGGTGCTGGTGTATGGCGATGCCGATCTCGTTCGGCGGTTTCGTTCGGCGTGGGCTGCGATGGCAAGCAAGGGGGGCTACACGCTGAGAGCGCCGTTGCAGGCACTCGGTCGCCTCCTGAAGAGCGGCGATACGGCCGGGGCTGCAGCCTATTTGGAATTGCTGGACGAGGCCTTCAGCCAGGAACTCACTTTTGAGGAGGCCCGTTATTTCACCGGTGCGCTGCCCCAGGCCGCACTGAGCCTGCCGCCGCCTCGCCGGCCTTGGCAGCTGGCGGCAATGGGCCGCATCCTGCGGGCCGACCATCGGCTGGTCGAGCCGTTTTTGACGGGGCTGGCCAAGGGACTCGGACTGCTGGGGGAACCCGCCCTTAAGACGTTTGTCGACACGGCGCTGCGGAAACACGCGCGGCAGCGCTCGCTCACGGCGCGACACCTGGCATTGGAATCGCGCTCCAGCCGGGCGGGTTTCAACGACTTGCAGGTGCGGGTAGGCTTCGCCCAGGTTCAAGACCGCCTGATGCGTTACCTGCAGGCCCGCACCGGTCGAGCGCTCGCCCTGCGGCCCTTTTCAGCTCTTCCCGAGCTTTATTCCGGACTCAGCGGGCGGGATCGGATGGTATGCTCCGACGGTGCGGCTATTTATGTCCCGGATGAAATCGGCCGGTTCGACCGCAAGGAGCAAAACCTTGCCCTTTACGCGGGCCTGGTGCGTCTGGAAGCCTCCTTTCACGAGTTCGGGACGATCGATTTCGACCTGGAAAAAGCGGTCGAACACTACCCGTCGGTGCGCGGGCGGTTCGAGTCGGATACGAGCATTCGGCCTCCGGAAGGCGAATCCGCGGCGGGGCTGCAGGACTCGGATCTCGAACGGTTTTTCGAGCGGTTCCCGAACCGAGACCTGGCCGCCGATCTTTTTACGGTATTTGAACTGGGCCGCATCCGGCATTGCCTTCAGCGCCATTATCCCGGGCTTGTGGGCCGCTTCTATCCCCTGCTGCGCAAGACGGCGCTGGCCGCGTTGGATCGAAAGCCTTTCCTCACGCTCTGCGACGGGCTGCTGCTGCGGGTCGCTCTGGCGGTGCCAGGGCAGGCATGGGTCCATCCGGATCCCCCGGTGGATGGGATGTTGAGGAGGCTATCCGATGCCTTCGAGAGCGGGATCTCTGCGGAGAGCTCCGTGGAGGCCAGCGCGGAGTTGACCGCACGGTTTTTCGAAGCGGCCCATGCGGTCGGCCCCGACCGCCGCGATTCCAGCTGCGGAACCGCTCCGGGCGGACTTTTGCCTCCGTTCGGCTGGCGGCCCTGGCCCAATCCGGCCGTGGACGGGGCTGCGGCGTTTGGACCGGCGGCGCGGCGACTCAAGGCGTTGTTTGCGACTGCCGGATACACGGCCTACACGGCGGACATCCGCCGCCGGCTGGCGGCAACCGCCGGGACCCTGACGCCGGCGGACATCCGGGCACTGTTCGGGAGCCGCGACCTGAACGCGATGCGGCTGGAGGAACTGCTGCGGCTGGCAGACCCGGATGCCGATGCGCCGGTCGATGATCGCCTGGAAAACGATCCGGCTTGGCGTTACCCGGAATGGGATGTCCGCCTGGGGGATTACCTTCAGGAGCACGTGCATCTGCGGGAGAGGGCCTTTGCGCCGGATGAAGGGGGCTTCTACGAAGAGGTGCTCCAGCGGCACCAGGATCTCGTCCGCCGTACCCGGGCCGGTTTCGAGCGCCTGCGGCCCGAGGGACTGAAGCGCCTGAGGCGCTGGCGCGACGGCGACGAGTTCGATTATCGGGAGCTGATAGAAGCCTGTGTCGACCGACGCAAGGGCGACGTGCCATCGGATCGACTGTTCGTCAAACGTATAAAAGACCGGCGCGACGTGGCCGTTCTGCTGCTGGCCGATGCGTCCCGATCGACGGCGAACATCGTGCCGGGGACGGGCGCATCCGTTTTGGACATCGAAAAGGAGGCCATCGTCGTTTTGTGCGAAGCCTTGTCCATCTTGGGGGACGACTTCGCGGCGGCCGGTTTTTCCGGAAGCGGCCGGCACGCCGTCGATTACTTTCATATCAAAAAATTCGGTGAACCGCTTTCAGAAACCGTACGCGGCCGGATCGGGGCGCTCCGCCCCCAGCGCAACACGCGTATGGGAGCGGCGATCCGCCATGCGGCCATTCACCTGGCGGGTGCGCCGGCACGGGTGCGCCTCCTGATCATTCTGAGCGATGGCTTTCCAAACGATTCCGGTTACAAGGGGGCCTATGCCGTTTCCGATACCCGCCAGGCGCTGGCCGAGTTGAGCGCCCGGCATATCCGCTTCCATGCCCTGACGGTCAATCTGCCCGCCGATCCCAAGCTGGATGATCTCTATGGCAAGGCGCGACATCATGTCATCTCGGATGTGAGCGAGCTGCCGGAGCGGTTGCTGCGCGTCTACAGCGCCCTGACGCGCTGAGGAGGGCGGCTGCGCCGAAAGCCCGACTTCGGCGTTGCGCGGCGCTCCGCGGGCCCTGCGGCGTGCAGGGAGCACGCCTCGGGCCGCGAAGGCTTGCGCGCCTTGAATTCGGGCTTTGGGCGCAGCCGCCCACCGGCGGTGCGATAATACGGTTCCGGTGGGTTCCAGCGTTCGACATAAAAGCGGAAGAAACGAATTATGCTGATTCATGACGACACCTTTTCCTGGGAGGGGTTCGGGGGCAGGCTGAAGCTTTCCAGCGGTCGCTGTCGGCTGCGGCTTTACGATTTAAGCCGGGATCCCTCCGGCGGCTCGGCCTACCTGAGGCCTTTCATCGCCATCGTCTGCGACGTTCCGGAAAGCCGCATGTCGGTCCGCAGCTGTGCCGGCCACGTTGCCACCTCGGTGGCCAGGGAGTTCAAGATCGACCCGCAGCGCATGCTGTACATCGAATACTACCCGGAGAGCATTTACGGAGAGCACCGCGAGCGCCGGATTCCCGAGAAGTATGAGGCCGTCGATTTCACCTGGACCGAGGGCGGTGCGATCCAGCCGCGCTGGCGGACCCTTCAGCCGCCGTTGCTGGATGCGATCCGGCGGATTTTAGGGGCGTGAGCCATGACGCGTTAGGATCATCGGATGGGTAGCACGGCGAAGATGACCGCGCTCCAGATGGAGTGCGATAGGATGACCGGCGCCAGGTTTCCGAGGCGCGTGTACATGGCGCCCCAGAAAGCCCCGGCCACCGCCGCGGCGCCGACCAGCATGAAGTTGAACGACCAGATGTGCACGCCGGCGTAGATGGCGGTGGCGGCCGCCCATCCGGGCCAGCGGCCGTAGCGTTCTATCAGGCTGCGCTGCAAGTAGCCCCGCCAGAAGATCTCCTCGCTCGGGCCGGTCACGCAAAAGAGCAGCAGGGCGATCGTCGGCAGGGGCGTGCCCGTGCCCTTGTGATAGATCCCGCTGATCTGTTGACCTGCAAAATCGAAGAGAGCCGTTGAAAGCGTTTTTCCGGCCCAGAAAATGAAATAAAGGGCGGCGGCGGAAAGAACCCCGAAAAAGACGGCCCGGCCGGTAAATCGGAAGTCTTCGCGGCGTAGCGGCCGAAGGATGGTCGAGAGCACGGCCAGCAGGGCGGCGGAGAGCGAAATCTTGACCCAGAAGGAGCTCCAGTCCAGCGCAAACGTGATAAACCACAATCCTGCGGCCAGAAGCACAGTGGCCGCCAAGGGCAGGGCGCGACCGGAGGCGGGGGTCACCACCAGACCTTCACGACCAATGAGAAGACCAGCAGCAGGCCGAACGCGGTATCCAGCTTGGCGGTCTGCGCGTCGGCGTCGAGCGGGATGTCGTGGGCCATCTGACGCAGCAGCTTCACCGCCAGCGGCGTCGAAAGCAGAACGAGCAAAGACCAGATCGTCAGCGGCCCGAACACCGACATGACCACGACCGCCAGATAGGCCGCGACGATCAGTCCCAAATACACCGCAATGCCCTTGCGCTCGCCCAGAACGATTGCGAGGGTTTGAATGCCTTTGCTGCGGTCATAGACGACGTCGCGGATGTTGTTGGCGAGCAGGACCAGCGCCACCAGTACGCCGAACGGCAGCGAGATGAGCAGTGCGTCGGCGCTGACGGCCTGCTGTTGAACGTAATATGCGCCGGTGACCATCAAGGGACCCCACATCAGGAACACCGAGAATTCGCCCAGCGCCTTGTATTTGTAGTTCAGCGGCGCGGCCGTATAAGTGATCCCGGCCGCCGTTCCGATGATCCCCAGGAAGAGCACCAGCATGCCGCGGGTGGCGGCCAGAAAGATGCCGATCACCGCCGCGAGAAGATAGAGCAGGTAGGCTGCGATGCGAACCTGTTCCAGCTGGAGCCGTCTCTCCATCAAGGGATGCGGACGGTAGCGCGCCGTCGGAACGTCCGGGCTGTCCACGCCGTGCCGCACGTCATCGAAGTCGTTGATGAGGTTGCTGGCCGCGTGCATCAGGATGGCGCCGATCAGGGTCAAGAGATACAGCGGCCAGGAGAACCCCCCCTCTACCGCGGCCATCGTGCTGCCGACACTGACGGAAATCGCCGTCATGGTGAACGACCACGGCCGGGCCGCCAAGAACCAGTTGCGATACGCGTTGACCATAGTTCCTGTTTTCTAAGGTTGGACGGATGGCGCTGGGTTGAGGGCCGTGCGCGCCTCTTCCGAGGCCGCTCGGGCCGAATCGATCGCCCGCTGCGCTTCAGCTCGGGCCGCTTCGGCCTTTTCTTCCTCGGCCCGGATCTTGTACTTGAACTGCTCCCGGCGGGAGGGCGTGTTGCCGAAGCGCTTACGGTACTCCAGCGCGCGCTGGGTTTGTTCATCCGCTTTTTGGACGGCAGCCTGGGCCTGCTCGTCCGCTTCGCGTGCGCGGCGCAGGATGTTTTCCAGATCAGAACGGCGCTTTTCATCCAGCCTCGCTTCGTCGCGCTGCAGGCGTTGCTGCTGGCGCTGTCTGGCTTCGGCCGGAGTCACCACGGACTCCTCCATAACGTCTTTGACGCTGGCATCCACCGGTGGGGGGGCGTCCGTGATATGCAGTTTTCCCCGGGCGTCGGTCCAGGTATAGACTTTGCTCTGCGCCTGGGCACCGGTAGCCGCCATCCATGCTATGCCCCATACAGCCAACAGGATCATCGGTTTCATCGCAGCCCTCCCTGAAAGCCATCGAACAGCCATGCGCATACGCTAAAATTAGCTGAAAAGGCCAGGCATGTCAATTTCGCCGGGACTGCCCCGGCCCGGGCCGCGGCAGTCCCGGCGAAGGACGGATGGGCATCTCGCCCCAGAATCGGTGAAGGCCGCTGGCGAAGTCGTCCGGATCCCTGATCGGCTGCGTCCGCCAATCCTCGGGCAAGAGGGCCAGGTAGTGCTCGGAACCATAGCGCTGATCGATCAGCAGGACCACGCCCCGGTCGGTTTCGGAGCGGATGACCCGGCCGGCGGCTTGCAACACGCGGTTGATGCCGGGATACAGGTAGGCGTATTCGAAACCCTGCTCCAGGCGCTCCGCGAAATAGGCGCGGATCAGCTCACGCTCCAGGCCGACGGCGGGCAGCCCCACGCCGACGACGGCCGCGCCGGACAGCCGCGTGCCCACCAGATCGATCCCCTCCCCGAAGATACCGCCCATGACGGCAAAACCGACGAGGGTGCGCGGGCTGTCGGTTTCGAAGCGCGCCAGGAAAGACTCGCGATGCTGCTCGCTCATGCCCGGCTGCTGAACAATGACCTCGATATTCGGGTGCGCGGACTGGAAGGCCTCCAGCACCAACCGCAGGTACTGATAGGACGGGAAGAAGAGCAGATAGTTGCCCGCCCGAGGCTCCACCAGACGATGGAGGATGCGGGCCACCTCGGACTTGGTTCGATCGCGGTGACGATAGTAGGTCGACAGTCGATCGGCGACGAACACGACCAGGTTCTCGGCGGGAAACGGCGAAGGCAGTGACAACGCTTCGGCGGATTCACTGGCGAGCATGGTTTGGAAATAGTCCAGCGGAGTCAGGGTCGCCGAGAAAAATACGGCTGCACGGCAGCGGGTGAGAGCCTCGCCGATCTGCCGCGAAGGGTCGATGCAGAAGAGCTTGAGGCGCAGGTCGGAGGAAAGCGCCTCATAGCAGGCGGCATAGCTCTCATTGAACTGGTCGGCCACCCGCAGGAAGCCGCCGGTTTCGAAATAGCGCTCGAGAAGCTCCTCCCGGAAAACGGATTTAAGGTTCTTCTCAAGCCATTTCTCGGCCGCGGTCATGAAATCGCCCAGCAGGGGATAGAGCGCGTTCGGTGCGCTGCGGTCGGCGGTCGGAGCGCCGGCGGCTTCGGTGAGGTGCCGCGCCGTGAGCATCCAGCTGTTGATCTTGCCCAGACAGCGGTGGACCGCCGGCAGGCTGCCCTTCACCTTTCGGCGCAGATCCAGGAACGGCTGTTTGCGAATTTCGGCCGAAAACATTTCACGGGATCGATCCACCAAGTTGTGCGCTTCGTCGATCAGAAAAACGTAGTTGTCAGGTTGTTCGAGAAAAAAATGGCGCAGATAGGCTTTGGGGTCGAAGGCGTAATTGTAGTCGCAGATGATCAGGTCGGCCCAGCGCGAGAGGTCGAGCGAAAAGTCAAAGGGGCACACTTGAAATTTTTGGGCGGTCGCGGCCACGGCCTCGCGGGTCCAGGCATCTTCCTCAAAAACGGTGCGACGGGCTGCCGGCAGTCGATCGTAATGGCCTCTGGCAACGTCGCATTCCTCGGGATGGCAGGCGCGGTCGGGGCTGAAGCAGACTTTTTCCTTGGCGGTGAGGGTGAGGCTCTTCACGCGCAGTCCCCGCGCCCGAAGTTCGTTCAGCGCTTTTTCAGCCGCCATGCGGGTGGTGGTGCGGGCGGTCAGATAGAAGACCTTTGCGCAGGCGCGGCCGCCGATGGCACGGACGGCGGGGAAAAGCACGGCCATGGTTTTGCCGATACCGGTGGCGGCTTGAATGAAAATCCGGCCGCCATCCTGGATGGAGCGCAAGACCGCGTCCACCATTTCGCGCTGGCCTGGGCGATAGTCATTAAAAGGAAAGGCCAGATGGCGGATGGCATCGTCCCGCCGATGGTGCCAGTGGGTGATGAGCGTGGCCCATTGAAGATATCGCTTGACGAGGTCTTCGAAAAACGACTGTAGCTCGGCTCGGGTGAAATACCGGCGAACCTCCCGGGAGGCGCCGGTATCCAGCCGCGCATAGGTCAACTGAACCGCGATGTCGTTCAGGTCGTGCTGCCGGGCGTAGAGAAAAGCGTAGACCTTGGCTTGCCCCCAGTGGAGAGGGTTCTCTTCGCGCAGGCAGTCTTCCGGGCGGCGGCGAGTGGTCTTGATCTCATCGATGATCGGAACGGCGGCGCCCTCAAATACGCCATCGATCCGTCCGGCGACGGACAGCACCAGCTCCGGTGTTTCCACCTGGTGCGCGATGGCAACTTCCGGAGCGTAATCGGCCGGCCGCGAATACTGAATCTTCTGATGCAGCTTGATGGCGTCGGCCGCACGGGAAGCCCCCGTGAACTCGACCTTCAAATCGCCGCTGCGCAGCACAAACTCGACCAGTTCGCGCACGCCGATGGCCAGATGGGTTTTCATGCAAGGCACCTAATTCCCCGATTGCGATTATTCGAAAAAACTGCTATCAAAATTCCGCCGGCAAATCCACCGGCAGCTCGATGGACCGCTATCTCGGGAAGAATTCCATGAGTGGCTCCAACGTTACATCCAACAAGATCATCGCCATCGCCCCCCCCCCGCCAACGGCCTTCAAGGACATCATCGGCCAAAGCCCGCCGATGAAGGCTATTTTTCGCATGGTCGCGAAGGTGGCCGGAAGCGATACCACCATCATGCTCAACGGTGAAACCGGCACCGGCAAAGGCGTGATTGCCAGGGCCATCCATGAGTGCTCGCCGCGCCGAAGCAAACCGCTCATTCAGATCAATTGCGGGGCCACGCCGGAGGGTTTGCTGGAAAGTGAATTCTTCGGCTACCGCCGCGGCGCGTTTACGGGAGCGGTGTCGGACAAGCCTGGAAAGTTCGAGATGGCCCACGGCGGCACGATCTTTCTGGACGAAATCGGTGACATGAGCGCGGATCTGCAGGTGAAGGTGCTGCGCGTCCTGGAAGAGGGGGAGTTCGAGCGCGTCGGGGGCCGCGAAACCATCAAGGTGGATGCGCGCGTGATTGCGGCGACGCACCGCGACCTGGAAGAAGAGGTCCAGAAGGGTCATTTCAGGGAAGATCTTTTTTACCGGCTTTACGTGATCCCGATCATGCTGCCCGCTCTGCGGGAGCGCCAAAGCGATATTCCGTTTCTCGTGTATCATTTTCTCGAAGAGTTCGCCCGCAAAAACCAAAAATGCATCATGAAGGTCGCACCGGAAGCCATGCACCTGCTCATGAACCATCCATGGCATGGCAACGTGCGCGAACTCAAAAACCTGATCGAACGTATCGTGGTCCTCCAGGACGGAGATACCCTGCGGGCGGAGGATTTGCCGGAAAAGGTCCGCATGGGCGAGGCGCCGGCCGGCCGGCGGGGGGACGCGACCGGGGGCGAGGACGGCATATCGTTTCAAACAGCGGTTTCCGAGTTCGAGAAAGCTCTCATTCTGAGCGCTCTGGAAAAAACCAACTGGGTCAAGAACCGCGCGGCGGATCTGCTCCAAATCAAGCGCACCACGCTGGTGGAAAAGATCAAGCGGTATCAGCTCGAAAAGCCTGCGGGGGATTTATAATGTCGACGAGCCATGCGGAAATACTGTTTGTGGACGACGACCGTACGATTCTGGAGCTGGTTCGGGAGTACCTGGCGGAAATCGGCTACCGGGTGGACGTGGTCGACAACGGCATGCAGGCCCTGGAGCGGATCAAGGCTCAGGCGTACGCCATCGTCTTTACTGACATCAAGATGCCCGACATCGACGGGCTGGAGCTGCTGTCGGCCATCAAGGAATACCGACCGGAGACCGAGGTGATTATCGTCACCGGCCACGGGTCGATGGAATCGGCCATCAAGGCCATGAAGTTCGGAAGCTACGACTATCTTCAGAAGCCCTTCAAGCTGAATGTGCTGAAGATCATCATCGACCGCATCCTCGACGCGAAAAAGCTCAAGCAGGAAAAGATCGTCCTGAAAACGCGGGTCAAGGAACGTCACCGATACGACGGGTTGGTGGGCATCAGCCTCAAGATGCAGGAGGTTTACGACACCATCGACCGCATCCGTCAGACCGGTGCAAATGTGCTGATCGAAGGCGAAAGCGGAACGGGCAAGGAACTGACGGCGCACACGATCCATCGCCTGAGCGATCGCAGCCGAAACCCCTTTGTGCCCGTGGTCTGCAAGGGCCTCCTCAAGGGCGCAGCAGCGGATGGCATGGCGCAGCGTCTACGCGAAGTGCTCCACAGCGCCGAGGACGGCACGCTGTTCCTGGATGACATCTGCGACCTGCCGGAGTCCGCCCAGGCTCTGCTGGCAGAGCTCCTGGGCGAATCCCCTGCGGCCGCCGGGCCGCGACCCGGCGCCCGGCTCATCGCTTGCACCAACCGCGTCGTCAGAGAGGCTCTGGCCAAAGGCGTCCTCGACAAGGGGCTGCACGGCTGTCTGGCAGAGGTTTTCATCCAGATGCCGCCGCTGAAGGATCGCAAGGAGGACATCTGCCTGCTCATCAATCACTTTCTGGATCAGTTCAACGCCAAGAGCGGCAAGAAAGTTCTGGCCGTGGCGCCCGAGGCCATGGACTACCTGTTGAGCTACAACTGGCCGGGAAACGTCATTCAGCTGGAGAACGTGATCGAGCGGGCTTTTGCGCTCGGCGTGGAGCTGGTGATCCAGATCGAGGATCTGCCGGCGGAGATCAAGACCGCCGGTGAAATCGCGCGGATGCACTGACACTCAGGGTGCGACGGTCCACCCGTCGTGCCCGCCGACGTCCTAATGCCCTTCCTGCGATTCCTGGCGCTCAATCCTCAAGCGATGGATCCACCCGCACCTGGACGTACAGGTGAACATCTCCCAGGCCGATATCTTCCAGTGAAAGGGAGACCTCCGTACCGTGGGCGGTACGGGGCGGGATGCTCAACGAGAATTCCCGCTCGGTGCTGACGCCGCCGCGACCGATGCAGACCGGGCAGAAGAATTGATCCAAGAGTCCGAGCCGGCTGCACTGCGGGCAGGGCTCCAAGACCGGAAAGCGGATCGGGAAAAGCCCGCCTTCACGCGACTCGCGGGAGGAGAGGATCACCTCCAGGTAGAGGTCCTTTGCAAACCCCCGGCGGCGCGGGCGGGGGTAGAATCCGGGGACCCATCCTTCGAAGCGTTCGTCCACCACGGATTCACGCTGTTCAAACTCGCGGTAGAGCCGTCTGCGATCCCGAACGATCGGCGGCACACGGGTCATTGGCGGGGACCCCTCGCGGCGGGTCAGTTCGTCGTCATAGCGGCGTCGCCGCTCCGCGTCCGCCAGGGTGTCATAGGCTTCCTTGGCCTCCATGAATCGCTCGGCATCCGCCAGCTGGCTAAAGCGGTCGGGGTGGAGTTGTTTGGCGATGCGCCGATAGGCGTGCTTGATCTGGCCGGAGTCGGCACCACGGTCGACCCCCAGGACGAGGTAGTAATTCTTGGCCATGCGTCGTCACCCGATTCGGTGCCTAATTTTTTCGAATTGCCCGAAACGGCTCATGTCAAGCAATGGCCGGAATTCCCGTGGATTCGGAGGGGAGGAATTCCGGCCGTAGACCCATTACGCCGCCTTGATGGCGATTTTGCGGGGAGTGGCCTTTTCGACTTTGGGAAGGGTCAGGCGAAGAACCCCGTCGCCTAAGTTGGCGTCGATCTTATTCTGGTCGATCACCTCCGAGAGTGTGAACTGCCGGTAAAACCGTCCGGTCTCGTACTCGATGAGCACATCCTCCTCACCGGCAGACTCCACCGGTTCGATGTCTCCGGTGATCGTCAGCACGTTGTCGCGCAGGTCAATGCTGAGCTTTTCAGATTTGACCCCCGGGATATCGGCCAGCAACGTAATTTCCTTTTCGGTTTCAAAAATGTCCACCTGAGGGGTGAACACCGTGCCCGGTGTCGTCTGTTCGGCCGGGGTCGTCAGTTCCTGCTTTTCTCTAACTTTGATGTCCTTGCTGTCTGCCATTTTATTCACCTCCTTTTGCGGCTATCGAACAGCGATTTGCCGCGGCTTGGCAATTTCCGCCTTGGGAACCACAACGCTGAGAATACCGTTGACCAAGCTGGCATCCACCTTGTTCGGGTCGATCTCGCTGGGCATGGCGATCATTCTGGAAAACTTTCCGGCTTCGCGCTCCCGGCGGTGCCAGCGGGCGTCCTTGTTTTCAGAAGGGAGCTTGCGCTCGCCGCTAACCGAAATGCTGTTGGAGGTTGCCTGAATGTCGAGATCCCCGGCAACCACACCGGGAAGTTCGGCCCGCACGAAATAAGCGTCTTTCGTCTCCGTCAGGTTGATCAAGGGGAACACGCCGGCATAGGGCCTTTGATAGGTGCCGCCCCAGCCCTCCACCAAGCGGTCCATCTGACGTTTCATGCGCTCAAGTTCTGCAAACGGACTCCTGAACTCCCAATTCGGAAATCCCAAAAGTCTTCTGTAGATCATATCCAAGTCTCCTTTCATATTTGGGTTTTATGTTTTCCTTTACGCCAGGAAATTTAAAATCGATTATCGCTATGTCAAGATAAAAAATTATATCTTTCATAAAATTACGAAAAAATTATTTATCTATTAGTAATATTATGTGGCCGATTTCAACCTGGAAGCAACGCGAGGGCGTGTTGAACGACTGGAAAACGAGTGGATTTTTTACGGGTTCATCAAGGTGGCGGAAAAAAAAGCTCCGGTCCGTCTTGAATCGGGACCGGAGCTTAAAGGTAAATGCCGATTGAAACCGATACGGCGAAGCCGCCCTCAGCCCGCCTTGGCCGGGCCTATCACCAATTGCTGACCCGGCTTGATCGGATCATTGGGTCCGAGCTTGTTCAACTTCATTACCTGGTCGGCTGGTATTCCGTATTTGCGGCTGATTCCGTAGATGGTTTCGCCTTTTTGAACCACGTGGACCCGGGCTTTGGCGTCTTTCTCGACCTTGGCCGGAGCGGCGGGTTTCTGCGCCGCCGCGGCCGGCTTGTTGGCCGCAGGTTCCGGCTTGGGCGGGGCGGATTCCGGCGGCTTGGTTGCGGGTCGAGTCATATCTTTGGACAGCTGGTCGACTCTCTTGGTCAGGTTGCTCTCCAGCAGAGCCATACGATCGGAGATGGAGGCCATTTCTTTTTCTTTGC
The DNA here is from genome assembly GCA_964570965.1 of uncultured Desulfatibacillum sp. Classification (GTDB taxonomy): domain Bacteria; phylum Desulfobacterota; class Desulfobacteria; order Desulfobacterales; family SpSt-501; genus SpSt-501. Next base: position 6,798 of record CAZNAX010000035.1, on the reverse strand, counting down.
GCTCCAGTCGGGCCATGCCGGTATCGATCCATTCCAGCTTTGAAAATTTTTCTTCAACAGCCTTTAACCGGGTTTCGAGGCCCTTGATCAGGTCTCTTTCGGCAGTTTTGGGGGCCCCCGAAAGAAACATCAAAATGACGATGACGGCCACGAGGAGAATACCTCCGCCGACCAGAACCGGCTTCATGGACTTCTGTCGACGGCCGTCCTCGGTCTGGGAATAGCCGTAGGATTCTTCGCGGTCTTCGCCGCCTGCCTGCTTTCCGCTCATGACAAAATTGTCTTTGGGATTGCCGTCGTGATCGTGCATTTTCAGCCTCTTTGCTGGCTTTGAGAAAAATCCGGCTTCCGCGCAACGCCGGCGAACGCGCCCCCAAATAGGGGGTGCATAGTGTACTTTATACAACATATAGACGCTTTTTAAATTAAACGCAATGAAAAAAATTAGGGGGTTTTTGAACGAGTTTTGATATTGCCTTCGAACGGTTCGGGGTTGTTGAAATAATCCTCGGGGTTTGTCAGGAGGGTTTCCAGCCGGTACTGATAGTAGCCGATGCGGACGCGCTTATTTTTTTGTGAACCAAAATGATCAAGGGGCAACGCTTCAAGCTCCTCGATTTTCTTCTCAAGATTTGCTCTTTCGACTGCAATCATTTCTTCCCGGCTCAGCGGCGCACTCGGGCCTGCCGACTCGGCCTTTCGGCGGGACTGCTCCTCGCGCTGCGCTTCCTCATCGAGACCTCGAATGATCCCCTCCACGCTGCTCGAATCATTCGGTTGGGCAGCGGGTCTGGTGCCGGGATCGGAGGATGTCTCCCGAAACATCAGCTTCACGTCCGGGGCGCCCGAAGGCGGCTGGTTGCCGTAGACCACATGGCCCTTCGAGTCGGTCCACCGATAGATGTCCGCGCTCAGGTAGGATAGGCCGGGAATGACAAAAAAAAGCGCTGCAACGATGATACGATATTTCATCTGATTCCTATTCCCGATCGTGGCGCCATTCAAGGGCGCTGTGCGTCCGGTCTAATGGCACCGGTTGAGAGCCGGGTCGTTATTCTTTCTCGACATAGTTTTTGATGGTGTTGCCCTGAGGTTTGGGGATGCCTTCGAATTTCACACCGAATCCCTGCGGACCGCTCCAAGCGATTTTCCCGGCCAGGGTGAGCGGTTGGGACAGGCTGGGCAGGGTGAAGTTGAGGACGATGCTTTCACCCACGGTGACCCGTTCACTGGTCTCGATGAAGACCCCCCCGATGCTGATATCCAAAATGTAGCTGCGAAAGCTGCTTCCCTGGATCCGGTAATTGGCGTTGATGAGACAGGATTTGCGGGGGTTTTCACGCATGGACGGCTCGGTGCCCTCCAGGCTGAGGGTGGTCTCGGGGACCTCGATTTCCAGGGGATGGCCCATCTGCTCCAGCAGAAGGAGCTGCTGGTCCTCGGACATTTCAACGATCAGCTTGAACAGGTGTTCGGTGACCTTGTCGCCGACCAGCTGCTTCAACAGGATCAGCTGCTGGTCTTTGGGTAAAAGACCGATCAGGCTGAAAACCCTTGCGGTGATACCGTATTTTCCAGCCTGGGAGTCAGTGGTAAGCATGAATGACCTCCCCTCGGTGGTGATCCTTAAGGACCCCGGCGGCATGCGCCCGTGCAATGCTTCCTCTATAGCCCTTGAAATGATCTTATTTTATCAGGATCGGTACGTATAGTCAAATCCATACTTAAATTAGGTGGTTATAAGCCAAACGGATGATGTAAGGCGCCAACCGCCGGCCGGGCACATTTGCGAGCGTGAAAACCGCTCCTGCCAAGAGAACCCTTAAGGCTTGCGCGGGCGTGCATCATAGTGCGGGGATGATTTCATACTCGGTGGTAATCTGGGCTACCCCGCGGATCGTCGCAGCTACGGAACAATACTTTTCCTGGGACAGGTTGATGGCCTGCTCGACGGCCTTGGCTGTCAACCCGTGGCCGGATAAGCGGTATTTTAGGTGGATCTTGCGGTATGTCCAGGGCGGATCCGGGTCCTGCTCGGCCGTGGTCACCACCTCCAGCAACGTGAGCGTGAGCCGTTTTTTGACGAGAATCTCGACGACATCCACCGCCGAGCAGGAAGCTAAAGCGACAAGAAGCATTTGCGACGGTTTAACTCCGATTCCGTCTGCCTGCCCGGAGAGAACCACCGAGTGATTGCCGGAGTCAATGCCGACAAAGTGTCTGTCATTCAACCACCGTACGGTTGTCGTTACGGCCATCCGCGCACCTCCTTTGAGGGGATCGTTTTGATGGGTCGGGGCATCGCCGAATAAGAGCAAAGCTCAAATAACTCAAACAGGGCCAAAAGTCGATACGGGAGAATCGATTGACACCTGTTGCAGTTTCGAGGTTAAATGCGTCCTCACTCAGCGTGCGCTCCGCTGCCGCCGGCGCACGCATCTGAAGGAGGGGGATGCCATGGCAGAACTTCTGCGGACCGTGTTGCATGAGCGTCATGCGCGCCTGGGAGCCACCCTGGTTGAATTCGGGGGTTGGGAAATGCCCGTGCAGTACCCCGCGGGGATTGTACAGGAGCATCTGGCGACCCGCCGCATGGCAGGGCTTTTCGATGTGTCCCACATGGGCCGCTTCCGGCTGCGGGGCGAAGACGCCCTGCCGTTGCTGCAGTACGCCCTCAGCAACAATGCTGCGGCGCTGGGGGTCGGCGAGGCCCAGTACACCATGATACCGACCGCAACCGGCGGGGCCTTGGACGATGCCTATCTCTACCGGTTCGTAGATGCGGAGTACCTGCTGGTGGTCAACGCCTCAAACTGCCAAAGGGATTGGGAGCACTTGAACGCTTTGGCGCGGAGCTATCCGCTGGTGGAATTGGCGGACCTCACCGCCGAGTTGGCCATGCTCAGCCTTCAGGGACCGGCCGCCCGGAGCATTCTGTCAGCGATCCTGGAATCCGGCCGCCTGCCGGAGCCGCTGCGCAACCGTTTGGGAAGCGGCACATATGAAGGCACACCGCTGCTGCTGGCGCGCACCGGATACACAGGCGAGCCGATCGGCTTCGAGATTTTCGTCGACGCATCTAAGGCGCCGGCCTTGTGGGACCGGCTGATTGCGGCCGGCGCGCATTCCGTGGGACTGGGGGCACGCGACACCTTGCGCCTGGAGGCCGGCCTGCCACTCTACGGGCACGAACTGGGGCGGGACCCCGAGGGCCGCAACATCCCGATCTTTGCCTGCAGCCTGGCGCGCTTCGCCGTCAGTTTTTCCGCGCTGAAAGGGGATTTCATCGGCCGGGAGGCTCTGGGCCGGCAATTCGAGGCCTATCGACGCATCCTGGACCGCGACTTCAGCCGCTGCGCCGATCTCCCGCGCATGGTTCAACCCATCGCCATGGCTGCAAAGGGAATCGCCCGGTCCGGCGCACGGGTGCTGCGCGGCGGCCGCCCGGCCGGCTTCGTCACCAGCGGCACGATGGTGCCTTACTGGCTGAGTGCGGGTGAAGGCATCGACTCGGTGCAGACCGAGGAGAAGGGCATGCGCGCGATCGGGCTGGCGCTCCTGGACTGCGACCTGCGGGACGGCGACCCCATCGAGGTCGACATCCGCGGCAAGCTGACCCGCGCGGTCGTCGTGCCCTATCACCTGCGCAACGAGGCGCCGCCGCGGGCCTGGCCGATCTTGTGGGATGAGCAGCGTCGGGGCCGGCATGCAACCGGCACGGTTGCGGATCCGCTGCCCAAGGTCCGCACCCTCGTGGAAAAGGCCGCGCGCAACCATGTCTGGCGTCAGACCGAATGCATCAACCTCATCCCCTCCGAGCAGACCGTGTCGCGCTTGGTGCGGCTGCTGTCGATCACGGACCCGGCCGGGCGCTATGCCGAGCACAAGTCGGTCAAGGCCTTCAAGGAAGCCGATGTTTTCTACTACCAGGGGACCGATTTCATCGCCGAGGTCGAGGAACTGCTGGCGGCGGAGCTGAAAACCTACCTGGAGTGCAGCCACGTGGAGGCCCGGACCATCTCCGGCCAGATGGCCAATACGGCCGTCTTCAGCGCCATGGTGGATCACCTTAACCGCAGCGACCGCAAGCGCGAGCAGGGCCGGCTGCGCAAAGTGATGAATCACCACATCCTCCGGGGCGGCCACCTCAGCGCCCAGCCCATGGGTGCGCTGCGGGATTTCGTCAGCCGCGACGGCCGCTGGGAGCGGCCAGCGGTCGTGAATTTTCCGGTGCTGCCGGAAAACCCTTACCAGATAGACATCTCCGGAACCCGCGCGTTGCTGGCCGAACACCGGCCGGAGCTGATCATTCTCGGCAAGAGCATGACCCTGCACCGTGAGCCGGTCGCGGCGGTCCGCGCGGCGCTGAGCGAGCTGAACCTCGACGCGGTTTTGATGTACGACATGGCCCACGTGCTCGGCCTGGTGGGGCCGCATTTTCAGCGTCCCTTTCTGGAGGGCGCCGATATCGTGACCGGTTCGACGCACAAGACGTATTTCGGAACTCAGCGCGGCATCATCGCGGCGAACATCGCCCCCGAGGATCCGCGCTATGCGCTTTGGGAAGCCGTCCAGCGGCGCACCTTCCCGGGCAGCCTCAGCAACCATCATCTCGGCACCCTGCTCGGCCTTCTGCTGGCGGCCTACGAGATGAACCATTATAAGGAGGCCTACCAGCCGGCCGTCATCGGCAACGCCAAGGCCTTTGCGCGGGCCTTGACGGACTGCGGGCTGGACGTGGCCGGCGATCCGGCGATCGGCTACACCGAAACCCATCAGGTCATCGTGCGGGTCGGCTACGCCAAGGGCGCCGAAATCGCCCGGCGCCTCGAAGACAACCACATCGTGCTCAACTACCAGGCCGCGCCGGACGAGGAGGGGTTCACGGCCTCCGGTGCGTTGCGCATGGGCGTGCAGGAGATGACGCGCTTCGGCATGCAGCCGGCCGACTTCGCCGAACTCGCGTCCCTCATGGCCGACTGCATCCTGAAAGGCAATTCCGTGAAGGATGCGGCCATCGGCTTGCGACGACGTTTTCTGGAGATGCAGTTTTGTTTCTCGGGAAGCGAAACAAACGAGCTGATTCAGAAGCTGCATGCCCTGATTTGATTCCGACAAGGGTTCAGGAGAAGGCCATGTCCGAAATCAGGATGACCGGGGAACTCCGGACGGATTACGACTGCGAGGCCAACGGGCTTCCGGCCGAGCGCTGGGCCGAGGCGGTCTTCAAGGTGGGAGGCGAGGAGATCGTCCTGGAGGTCAGCGTTGAAAAGGACGTGATCGTGGCGATCATGGTCGGCGAGGAGGCCGCCTGGAAAGGCACGCTGGCGGGATTGAAGAAAATTCTGCGCGGCGAGATCAAGGCGAAATAGCGGCCCCCATGGTCGATCGGACCGTCACTACCGTCATTGACCGCGAGCGCTGCATCGGCTGCGGTGAGTGCGTGCGCGTCTGCCCGTCGCAGACGATCGAAATGCGGGACGGCAAGGCCGCGGTGACGGGCGCACATTCGCTGGCGTGCGGCCACTGCGCGGCGGTCTGCCCGGCGGAGGCGGTGCGCGTGGAAGCACTCGACCCGCGCAGTTTCCGGTTTCATTCCCTTGACTGCCGCCAGGACTGGCTGCCCTACGGCGCCTTCAATGCGGGCGAGCTGGTGTGGCTGATGGCCTCGCGGCGCTCCTGTCGGTGCTTCGAGTCGAAGGCGGTGGACCGCGCCCTTCTGGAGGATCTCGTCAGGATCGGCACCACGGCGCCGTCCGGGACTAACAGCCAGCGCTGGACGTTTACCATCCTCCCCAGCCGCGCGGCGGTGCTGGCGCTCGGCAGCGCGGTGGGCGCATTCTTCAAGCGTCTGAACCGCATGGCTCAAAACCCGTTGCTGCGCCATGGATTGCGCCTGGTCGGCCGGCCGGAGCTCGCGCATTACTACCGCGACTATTACCCGAGCGTCGCCGAGGGGTTAGCGGATTGGGAGGAGCGCGGTCGGGATCGGCTCTTCCACGGAGCGACGGCCGCCATCCTGGTCGGCTCGGCCCGCGGTGGAAGCTGCCCGGCCGAAGACGCCCTGCTCGCTACCCAGAACATCCTGCTCGGTGCGCACGCGCTGGGCCTGGGAACCTGTCTGATCGGATTCGCCGTCAGCGCCATGCAGAAAGACAGCCGGATAAAGGATCGGCTTAAAATCCCCCGGGAGGAACACGTGCACGCCGTGATCGCCGTCGGTCATCCGGCGGTGATCTACCAGCGACTGGCAGGCCGTAAAAGGGTTGTGTCGAGGTTCGTCGAGCCTTGAAGCGGACGTCGTCTTGCAACAGCCGTCGTAGAACGAATGCGAAAACCATAGACCGCGTTGCGGGGGACCTTTCGCAGAATCAGCAGGATGGCGATCAGAATCAGAAGCGCCGAACAGCTCAGAATCGTGAAGAAGCGCTTCTCAAAGGTGCTAACGTAAGAACGTTGCCCCCGTGTGCACTCGGAAAGAGACCATCAGCCGATATATTGTAGCGCTGATCGATATCTGTAACATTTGATAGATCAATACGTTGCCTGTTTGGCTGTCAATATCGCCAACTCAGGCTTGTCGGTTTTCCTGTGATAAATAGCGTATGGAAATTTGACAATTTTGCAGCCTGTTGGAAATTCACCTTAATAGAAAATATCTGAGACTTCACCCTAAGCGCCGCTGCAGAAAGTAACCAGGAGATAAGGCCGCAAGAATGCCTCCCACAGCGCTTGAACTCGTTACCGCAAGCAACCAGATGAAGCCGAATGCGACCGCCTGCTCACGGCTCAGAAGGT
>CAZNAX010000034.1:0-23013 GCA_964570965.1 uncultured Desulfatibacillum sp. | reverse complement strand
CCATGCCGTCCTTGCCCGGCATCTTGAGATCCAGCATCACCAGGTCCGGCCGCAGCGCCTCCACCATTTTCTGGGCGTCGTCGCCGCGCGCCGCTTTCAGCACGCGGTAGCCGATTCGCCGCAGAATCCGTTCCGCCCCGTCGCGGATGTCCCCCTCGTCGTCCGCCACCAGAATCGTCAGTTCGTCAAGTTTCTTGTTCACGCGCGCGGTCTCCATCGGCTCGGGGTGTTAACGGAAGTTCGATCACAAAGCGGGCGCCCTGCCCCAGTTCGCTGAAAGCCTTGATCCGGCCGCCATGGTTTTCCACGATGCCGTAAACCAGGCTCAACCCCAAACCGGTGCCCTGGCCTTCATCCTTGGTGGTGAAAAACGGTTCGAAAATGTGCGGCAGCACGTCCGGGGGTATGCCCGGACCCGTGTCGGCGATCTCGATGCGCGCGCAACCGGACTCCGGCACATACGCGGTACGGATCGTCAGCCGCCCCCGGCCGGACAACGCCTGGGCGGCATTCAGGATGATGTTCATGAACAGGTGGTTCATTTGCTGAATGTCGCTGTGAACGGTGGGAAGCTGGGGGTCGAACTCGGTCTCGATCGTGATGTCCTGAAAAAGGGATTGGCTCATCAGCAGAAAGAGGGTCCGGGAGATCGCCTGGTTGACATCGTGGGGCCGCATAAGGTGGCGGGTCTGACGGGTGAATTCCAAAAGTTCCTTAACCGTCTCGCGGCAGCGTTCGGCGTCGTTCAGCACCCGGCCGAGGTCTTCGCGGACGCCCGGGGGGAGGTCGTAGTCTTCCAGCACCAGCTTTGTAAAAAGGACGACGCCGCCGAGAGGGTTGTTGAGCTGGTGCGCCACCCCGGCGGCCAGCTTGCCGAGGGAGGCCATTTTCTCCGCCTGGAGCAGCTGCAGCTGGGTCTTTTCGAGCTCCTTTTTCATGCGCAGGGTATCGCGCATGTCGTGGAAGAAACCAATGGTCGCAACCTCCGTGCTGCCTTCGTAAACGATGGCGGCATTCAGATTGATGGGAATGCGGCGGCCGTCCCGATGCAGGATCTCCACCTGGTAGGAGCGCAGCTTGCCGCGGCCGCCGTGGGCGTCGCTGCGCAGCTGGCGCATGACCGCCCGCTCCATTCCATCCGGATAGATGTTACGCACGTCCAGATGTTCCAGCGCCTCGTTGACGGTGTATCCGAAGATCTCCGCGGCCGCATCGTTGAAAATGATCACTTTCCCCCTCTTGTCGGCGGCGATCACGCCGTCCAGGGCGCTGATGATCAGGTTGCGCAGCAGCGCATTCGATCGTTGCAGCTGCTCTTCGACCCGGGTGACCGGCGGCAGGTCCAGCTCCATGCTGACCACGGCCTCGACTTCTCCGCCCGACAGCAGGGGGTAGGCATAGAGGCAACTGACTTTCTCGGCCCCGGAAATCTCGTCGCGGCGATGGCTCCATGCAGGCCGGCCCGTCTCCCAGACGGTCTTGACGGCGCAATCGGCACATGGATCGGATCGGCGAAAAAAGACTTCGTGGCAGAACCGTCCGAGCATGGCCGCGTCCGGAGTCGAGTTGACATGGGAACAGGCCGCCAGGACGCGGTAGTCCCGCGAAAGGACGATCATGCGGTGGGGGAAGGCCTCGACCGCCCTGAGGAGGTATTTCTTGTCGTTTTCAGCCTGCATGCTGCCTCCTGGCCGCGACGGGTAGGAACGTCGGAGCGCGTGCAATGCCGGAAAAGAATCCGGACGGGCGCGGCGGCGATTCGTCCGGAACGACAGCGACCTCAGTGCGGGACGGCCCGGCCAGCGATCGCATGCGGGAATTTATTGGCACAAACCACTTGAAAAATCAAGTTGGGCGCCGCTGCCGCCAAACGCCATAGGAGCGGTTTCTTGCCGCCGCAGAGGGCTTGAATGCAGGCCGCCAGCCATGCTAAACAGATGACAGATCGTCGGGCCCTCATCCTCACTCCCACTGAATCGGCCCCGGAAAGAACGCATCGGCCGGCCACCCGCCGAGCGCCCTGCTGCACTCGAGCCCCGGCGCCTGCGCCTCAACCTTTTTACCGCAGGAGACGTCGCGATGAACAAGCCGGTCTCCATCCTTCACATCGGACTGGTCGGCGGCGGTGCGCTCTGCACCGAAATTCTGCAAAAAACCTCTTCGATGTTTGAACAGGAAGACATCCATGCCCCTTTCCTGGCCGTGTCCGACCCTGATCCAGAAAGCCCGGGCATGCTGCTGGCCGAAAAACTCGACTTGTTGACCTTCACCGACTACCACGAATTGTACGACCCGCGATACAGCATCCACCTCATCATCCTGCTCACCCCCGACGAGGAAATCCTCCGCGATATCCTTCAAACCCGCCCGGAGCGCATCCGCATTTTGTCCTATCCGGTGTTCCAGATCTTCTGGAAGGCGATCGGCAACGAGGAACGCAAACTGCGCGAACGCACCGAAGAAATGGAAACCATTTTAGACGGGATCCAGGACTTCATTCTGGTCATCCATCCGGACATGACCATCGCCGAGGCCAATGCATCGTTTCTCCAGAAGATGGGCTACACCCGGGCCGAGGTGATCGGCCGCAAGTGTCATGAGGTTTACCACAAGATCGACCACCCCTGCGAACGCGCCACCGATGACTGCCCGCTGCGGAAGGTCATCCGCAACCAGCGCCAGAACCGCCAGATTCAAAAGCGCCTGCTGCCGAGCGGAGAGCTACGCTACTACGAGGTGAGCATCTATCCGGTTTGGGAAAAGAACGGCAAAATCTCCCGCTTCATCCACATCAGCCGGGACATCACTCAGCAGCGCCAGCAGGAGGAGGAAATCACGCGGCGCCTGGAGCAGATGGTAGAGGAGCGCACCCGCCAGTTGAAGGAAACCCACGCCAAGCTCCTGCACCACGACAAGATGGCCTCGCTGGGGAAACTCTCGGCTTCGGTGGTTCATGAAATCAACAACCCGATCGCCGGCATCCTCAACCTTGCAATCCTCATGAAGCGCATCATCGCCGAGACGCCCCTGGCGCAAAAGGAAATCGAGCAGTTCGCCTTTTATTTGAATTTGATGGAAACCGAAACCCGCCGCATTAGCCGCATCGTTTCCAACCTGCTGGCGTTTTCGCGCCAGTCTCGAATGGAAATGAAGCATCTCAGCCTCAACCGCCTGATCGAACAGACCCTAGTGCTCAACGCCAACCTTTTAAGAATCGCCAATGTCCAGGTGGAAACTCGGCTGGCGTCCGACCTGCCGGAGGTGGTCGGCTCCGAGGATCAGCTTCAGCAGGTCTTCATGAATCTGGTCTCCAACGCCGCCCAGGCCATGGAGCCCAAAGACGGCGGGCTGCTGCACATCGCCAGTGCGTTTCAAGCCAAGGACGGCCAGATCTTGATCCAGATCCAGGACACTGGCATCGGGATTCCTGCGGAGTATATGTCCAAGCTCTTCGAGCCGTTTTTCACAACCAAGAACCGCAAGGGGGTCGGCCTGGGGCTGTCGGTCGCCTACGGGATCATCCAGGAACACGGGGGCTCGATTTATGTCCAGTCCGTCGTTGGCCAGGGGTCCACCTTCAACATCAAGCTGCCCCTGCTCCCGCCCAGGGATAAAGCCGCACCGGAAGGAGGCCATCATGACTAGCGCTAAGATCCTGATCGTGGACGACGAAACGATCATGCGGGAATCTCTGTCCGGGTGGTTGGAGCGAGACGGGCACACGGTTCAAACCGCCCGCAGCGGAGAGGAGGCGCTCGCCCGGTGCCGCGAAAACCGTTTCGACATCCTGTTGGTCGACATCAAAATGGAGGGGATGAGCGGCCTGGAAGTCCTTCGGCGCATCAAGGAAGGCGATTCGGACGTGGCCGTGGTCATGATCACGGCCTACGGGTCGATCGCCACGGCCATCGAGGCCATGAAAAACGGGGCCGTCGACTACATGCTCAAGCCGTTCGATCCCAATGAACTCGGCGTGCTGATCGAAAAGATCATCCAACACCAGCAGCAGGCCCGCGAGAATCTTTATCTTAAAGAACAGTACAAGGACCGCTCCCGGTTCGAAAACATGATCGGCCAATCCGAAGCCATGCAGACGGTTTTCAATCTGATCGGCGATGTGGCCCCGACCGAGAGCACCGTGCTCATCAGCGGAGAGACCGGCACCGGCAAGGGGCTTGCCGCCAAGGCGATTCACAGCCACAGCCGCCGCTGCCGCGGGCCTTATGTGGTCGTCAACTGCGGGGCGATCCCCGAGCATCTGATGGAAACCGAACTCTTCGGGCACATGAAGGGCGCCTTCACCGACGCCAAGGAAACGAAAAAAGGCCGCCTGGAGCTGGCCCATGGAGGCACCCTGTTTCTGGATGAAATCGGGGAAATCGGTATGCGCATGCAGATCGACCTGCTGCGCGTGCTGGAAGACCGGATCTTCTACCGCGTCGGCGGCACCCAACCGATCGAGGCCGATTTTCGGGTGGTGGCTGCCTCCAACCGCAACTTGGCACAAGCCATGCGCGACGGCCGTTTCCGCGAGGACCTTTTCTACCGATTGAATGTCGTCGCCTTCGGCATGCCGCCGCTGCGGCAGCGCAAGCAGGACATCCCGCTGCTGGCCGAGCATTTTCTGCACCGATACGTTCAGGAAACCCATCGCTCGATTGAACGGATCAGCCGGGAAGCTCTGGACGAAATGATGCTTTTCGATTGGCCGGGCAACGTCCGCGAGCTCGAGAACGCCATCGAACGCGCCGTGGTGGTGGGCAAAACCCGCCAGATCATCCCCTCGGACCTCCCGATTTTGTGCCGGGCTCCGATGACGCCATCAAACGCGGTCACGTTGGAGGAAGTCGAGAAGGCGCATATCCGCAAAATCTTGGATGAACAGCAGTGGAACATCGCCCGCAGCGCCCGCGTGATGAGGATCGACCGATCGACCCTCTACAGCAAAATCAAGCGCTACGCACTTCAGAAAACCGCGTGAAGACATCGGTGCCGACGACCATCGTGCTCTCCCCGACTGGCGACTTCGACCCCCGGCTGATCGCGACGGTCGGCCGGGAGATCGAGCGGGTGTTTCACATCCCCTTTAGCGTATGTACGCTTCTGCCGGATTTGTCCTTTGCGTTCGACGCCGGCCGCGAGCAGTACCATTCGACCCCGATCCTTCGGCGTCTGGCTGGCGTTGCTCCTCCTGAGGCCTGCAAGATTCTGGCCCTAACCGATGTGGATCTTTTCATCCCGATTCTGACGCACGTCTACGGCGAAGCCCAGCTGGGAGGAACGGCGTGCATCGTCTCCGCCTATCGGCTCAACGCCGGATCAGGAGCTCGTTGTTTTTCCGAAAGAGCGGTCGACCGCGTGGCGAAGGAAGCCGTTCACGAGTTGGGCCACACGTTCAACCTGCGGCATTGCCCGGACGCCGCCTGTGTCATGCACTACTGCCGCAGCGAAGCCGACGTGGACCGCAAGTCAAGCGACTTCTGCCGGTACTGTCGGGTGATGCTCGCGGACGAGCTTCGTCGAGTGGATCGGAAAGCCGGCTAAGTTCGCAGAAAGGCAGACACCAGCGCATCCCAACCGAGCTGCGGCAGGCAGCCGAAAAGGTCCTGACCCAGGCGGCCGCCGTCGGCTGCCAGCGGTCCGGCTTTTTCCTCAATGAGATCATAGAGCCGCTCGATCTCCCCTTCGAGAAATGCGGAGGCCTGATCGCCGATCAGGAGCGTCTGCAAATCCTGCCGCAGGTTAGGGACGTAGGCCCGCAGCACCCAAGCGTCGGCATACGGATCGGTGCCGGCGCGGCATCCATTCTCCCTCAGCGCGGCGTTCATCGCGACCACGACCCCGTTGACCGGCGATAGGAATCGAGTGCGGTACGATCCGCGACCGGCGGCGATGGCCGCCGCATCGCGCCGCAGCGGCTTGCCGATCAACGGTGCCTCGACCCGGTCGAAGGGCGCGAGCATCCGCAGGGCAAAATCGTCGAAGCCCACCCGGACGGTGGACCCTTCTTCGATATTCAGCCAGCAGTGGCCGGGGTGCAGGTAATACCCCTGCGGCAGCCGGATGCCGTGGATGTCGAGCGCTTCAAGCGGGTGCACCGCGGCGAACACGGTGTAGGGGTCGTTGAAATACTGGTCGAAGTCGCACTGGCCGCACAGATAGTTGTGGGTGCAGGCCCGGAAGGCGATGCGCCCTTTCAGATGGTGCAGGCACGGGCGCTTCCACAGGGGCAGTCGTTTGAGATTTTCCTGCCATGACACGATGGCGCCACGGCGGCCCTGCATCCGCTCGCCTCGAAGCCGCCGATTCCGGTTCCGGGCAGCGACTCGGCAGAGGGCGCGGTCGAAATTACATTGCGCGCACTCAAAGTCCAACGTGCAGCCTTTCTGCTTGACGATCCCAGCCTGCATCCAGATACAACGTTTTTGGCCCTTATAGGCGACTGCGGATGTCCGTGCGCTCATGTGATCCCCCTTTTGACATTCTCGCCTTAACGCCCTCGCTTCACGTCCGCAGGAAGGTCCGCGTCAACCGCTCCCACCCCAGACCGGGCAGAAGGCCGTATATGTCCTCGGAGAAATATCCTCCGTCGGCAGCCAGCGGACCCGCGACGGCCTCGACCATATCTTCGAGCTGCTGCACCTCGGCATTCATCCAACCCAGCGCCAGTTGATCGGTCATCAACGCCTTCAGAGAGCTTTTGGGGTTCGGCGTGTGAACCAGGAACAGCCACCCCTCGCCGTAGGGTTCATGGCCGACCGCGGCAGGGGCTTCCCGCACCCGATGGTTGACCTCCAGAATCACGCCGCCTAATGGCGCAAGCACGTCCGCCGTTTTCCCCTTCCGCTTGAGACCCCAGGACGGCTTTCCGGGATGAAACTCCTTGCCCAGCAGCGGCAAATCGAAGCCATCCGCAGTACCGAGAAGCTTCCTTACAAAATCATCCATGCCCACCCGCACCGCACCACCGCTTTCGATCCGGGCCCAGGTATGGCCTTCATGGAAGTAATGGTCCACCGGGACGTCAAACCCCCGGACGTGCGTCATCTCGCCGGTCGCAACCGGTGTCTTGGCAGACCAGACCTCCTCGAAAAACTGGTCGAAATCGCAGGCGGCACATTCATAGTTGCAGGCGCAGGTCCGCTTAGCGATTCGACCGGTTAGAGAATGCCGGCAGTCGCGATCCATCCCTGGTCGCAAGCGCATAGCCGCCTGCCAGCCGATCTGTTTGCCGGTTTGCACTTTTTCGCCCATGGCATGATCATAGCTGCAGGTGGCGCAATCATAGAAGTGGGTGCAGTTCTTAAACTTCACCGCGCCGGCCTGCATCCAGATGCAAGGGCGCGCAGCCTTGGCTTTCTGATCCGGCTTAACCAGCCAGGCCTGCCCGCCAAGAACGGCCTTGATGGCACCTTGGGCCGGCTCGTCTCCGGCCCCTCTGCGGTAAGTGGTTCCATATCCGATTTGGTCTCTGCGGTTGTCCTTCGGGTTGGTGGCCATGGCATTTCTCCTCCGGTTGCATTTGTTGGTCGTTGCCTTCGTTTCAATGATCCTTATGAGCAATCGGCGTACCAGCCCGGCCGACCCCGGCGTATTATTTTAATTGACTGGAATAATTTGTTTTTTTTAATAATCACCGGAAACTGAATCGTACGGGCCGCGTGGCTTCTTGTTGTATTTTCCGCCATCGGAACAATGAAAATACCCTAAGATCGACGCCATCTGAAACAGGAGGCCATGTGATTTCAATAAGATCGAACAGGCGTCGGTTTTCCCTACGCCGGTGCCGCGATTCCATGCACGGGTTACTGGCCCTAGTCGAAGCGATAGGCCGGACAGAGAGCCTGCCGAAATTCAAAGGTCGAATGCGATGGCGCATCCAAATCGAACATCCTGCGTGATAGCAAGCATTGATCTCGCTTCAAATTCCTGATATGTGAGAGCTGCAATTTGAAGGGTCTTCTCAATTTGGTTGGCGTCCCAAAGAAGCAATAGGCTCATAAAAACTCGGCACTCCGTCAGCCATTCACATAGAGTCCACGCTTGGGAAAGGAGATCAGCATGAAATTCGACAGCCTGGAAGCCATTGTGGATTTTGCGATAGAAAAGGAAAAGGAAGCCGCGCAGTTCTATTCCAGCCTGGCCAAGGAAGAAGCCTTTTCGGGTGCCAAGGACATGTTCCTGGACTTCGCCAGGGAAGAGGCCAAGCACCAGAAACTGCTCCATGACTTCAAATCCCATGGATTCACTGAAGCCATGAAGGATTACCAGCTGAAGTGGATCAAGGATATCAAGCGCAGCGACTACGTGCTGGATCTCGAATACCGCAAGGGGATGGCCTACAACGAAATTCTGTTGCTGGCCATGAAACGCGAGGAAAAGGCGCTGAAGCTCTACAACGATTTTCTAAAGCAGGCCGACACCCCGGAAGCCCAGAAGGTCTTCAAAATGCTCTGCCAGGAAGAAGCCAAGCACAAGCTGGCCTTCGAAACCATGTACGACGACTACATGGCAAAAATGGGGGATTGATATATTTTTAGCCGGAGGGCGAACCGGCCTTACCCCGCAGCCCTCGTTCCTATCGAGCCCCCACGGAGACTTCCCGGTAGCGGAAACACGGCACGACATGATCGTTCACCATGCCGACGGCCTGCATGAAGGCGTAGCAAATGGTGGGGCCGACGAAGGAGCAGCCGCAGCGGATAAGGTCTTTGCTCAGGGCTCGGGATTCATTGGTTTCGGCGGGGATTTCCTTGAGCGTCTTCCAGCGGTTCTGTTTTGGCCGGCCATCGACAAAACGCCACAGGTAGGCATCGAAGCTGCCGAACTCCCCCTGAATATCGAGCAAAACCCTTGCATTGCGAACGGCGGATGTGATCTTGAGACGGTTACGGACAATCCCGGGGTTTGTGAGGAGACTTTCTACCTTTTTCTCACTGTAACCGGCGATCCGGCGCGGGTCAAACCCGTCGAAGGCCTGCCGGTAATCTTCGCGCTTTCTTAGAATCGTGATCCAGCTCAACCCGGCCTGGGCGCCCTCCAGCACCAGAAATTCGAACAACCGGCGGTCATCGTGCAGTGGCACGCCCCACTCGGTGTCATGATAGCCCACATACAGCGGGTCATCCCCGCACCAGGAGCAACGCGTTTTCTTCATCGGGCTTATTTCAATAACGGCGGCCTTTAAGAGCGCAGATAGAACCCCAGAGCCTTGTCGATGGTTTCGGTAGGAGCGAACTCCGCGCCGATCAGGGGCGGGCTGATGTTTCGGATGACGACCTTCTTCTGGATCAGGCTGCGCGGGGGGTCGTCCAGTTGGAACGAGACTTTCAGCAGATCTCCGACGGCAAAGGCTTCGCTCGCGCTGATCAACAGCTTCATGCCGCTGGTTGAAAGGTCTTTGATCCGCACCGGTCCCTTGCCCTTCGGCTGGCCGTTAACGTAATGGATGTAGGTGCCCGCCAAGTTGGTATCTTTGCGATAGCGACGCCGCTTCTCGATGACGGAGACGGTCGTCTGGCCGCAGGGGCACTTCACCTTGAACCGGAGCGGCTGCTTCAATTCTCCCAAGGTGGACACATCCACATTCTTCGTCCGCTGGCAGTGCGGACAGCGAAACACCGCCGTGTTGCTGCTGGTGATGTAAACGGTTTCGGTCATCAGCTTTCCTCTATAACCGCATGCGGTTGATGGGCTTTATCAGCCTTATCGGTTCTCATTTTAGCATGAATCCCCGCGAGGTCAAAGGAACACCATGAACCCATCCTGTTATTGCCGGTCCTCGGCGGGGAGGATATCCACCCGTCGAAATTCGACGGTGCCACGCCGGCAATTCGTTGACTTAGAAGCGGAGGCGCTTACTATTACCGCTGAAGAGGCGATCGGCTTGACTAGCGATTTGCGGTCATCCAGGCTATGAGCAGGGAGCCGTCCTTTGATGAGCGGGGAACGTCCAGACATCCATGAAAGCGACGTGTCGGAGGTCCGTGATGAGGTGACCGAGCCGCCGCTTTACAAGGTCCTGATTCACAACGACGACTACACCCCCAAGGTCTTCGTCGTCGAAGTCTTGATGAAGGTTTTCAACAAGCCCATGGACGAGGCGACGGGCATCATGTGGCACACTCATGAGAACGGAACCGGGCTGTGCGGGATTTATCCGATGGAAGTTGCTGAAACCAAGGTCAATATGGTAACGGAGGCCGCGCGCGACAGCGGTTTCCCTCTGAGGTTGACGATCGAACCCGACTAGCGAGGCGCAGAACGCATGCAGTGTCTACAGCCCAGCGATATTCTGACCCGAATCACCCGCTACAACCTGATCCGCAGCCAGCGTCTGGTCTACATCGACGTTCATGAAGCGCTTCACGGTCAACTGGCCGCCCGGTTCGTGGCGGTTCCCAACCTGATCAACATCATCGCCCGGCAGGAATACCAGGGGGTGGGGGAAACCGAAGCGGAAGCCCTTCAAAACTGCCTTTCCAAGATTGAAAGCACTCCGATTGAAGATCTCTTCCCCCGCAAAGCCAACCCGGGCGACTTATAAAAACCGTGAATCCGGTCAACCGGATCGCACACGATCGGCTGAAGTCGTCTCGGTTATGGACGGCGGGTCCCCGTCTCCGCGTGTCGATCCCCCCGATGCGCGGCCGACCACCCGGGCGATGCGCGGGCGGTAGTCGTCCCTTTTCGCAAGCCGGTTGGCGATCATTTTCATAAGAACCAGACCAAGGGCCAGGCCGCAGAAGCCTGAGAGAATCGACGGCAGCGGGGATTGCAGATTCGATGAGAGCGAGATCCATTCCCCCAGCGCGGCCCCGACGACCAGCAGCAGAATGGGGAACAGGTACACCAAAAAAGTTCCTTTCAGGAA
Source organism: uncultured Desulfatibacillum sp. (assembly GCA_964570965.1). Taxonomy (GTDB): domain Bacteria; phylum Desulfobacterota; class Desulfobacteria; order Desulfobacterales; family SpSt-501; genus SpSt-501. Next base: position 12,140 of record CAZNAX010000034.1, on the reverse strand, counting down.
CGACAGGGTATCCATTTTGAGCACCACGCGGTCCCCGACCCTGGCTCCGATGCGGTTGACGGCGGACACCTCCATTTCCTTGCCGCCCCCCAGCGAATGACAAGCGCCGTGGGAAGCACAACTCTCGCACGCATCGCTGCGGATAGTCTTGACCCAAGTTCCGGATGCATCCGCGCGGATGACGACGCCTTCCTCGTTTGCCAAACTGGTGCACCTCAGTTTTGATTCGGGATTTCCACTCAAGCGGACAGAGAGGCATTTGTCGGTTTCTTGGGTGGCGCCGTCCGGTAGCAGATCAGCCCGCACTGTAGACAGCGGCCGGCTTCCGCGCGCGCCGCGCCTTCCAAGAAGCCGCGTTCGATCTCGCCGCAACGCTTCAATTCCGGCCCGCTGCAAATCGGCATAATTTGCCGCGGAAAGGGTTTTGCGTCTTCAACGCAGCTGATGTTTTGTAGGTACGACTGCGGCCCGATGACCGTCTCGCCGAGTTGGAGGGGAATGCCGTTCATTAGCTGATGAATGGATGCCGCCGCCCTCCGCCCGCCGCCGATGGCCTTAATGGCCGCGCTATAGTCTGTCGGCACGTCGCCCGCCGCAAAGATCCCCGACTGATCGCGATGCCAGGGGTGTTTGTAGGGTAGAACGCCCTCCCAGGCCAGCGGCGCAGGGGATGTGCCTGATTCGGCTGAAAGTTCACCGCTGGATGGAACAATGATCATCTCCGGGAAACGGCCCGCGGGCAGGATCAGGCGTTGGGCGGCCAGTCGTTCCATTTGACCGCTTTCAAGTTCCAGCACCTCCACCCCGGTCAATTCGCCGCCTTCGCCGAGCAGTCTTTGAATGGCCATCGCGCAGCGAATGGTCAAGCCATCCAGCCCGCTGGCGGCGACGTCCCCGTCGTTCAGCGGGCTTTGGTCCCAGGTTTCCCTGAAAAGAATCGTGACGGTGCGAGCACCGAGATCCCGGCAGCGTTTGGCGGCATCCAGCGCCAGCTTGCCGCCGCCATAAATAATCACGTCCGCTTCCGGTGAGGTTGAAAAGGGTGGCACGCTGGAATCCGGGCGCAACAGGTCTACCAGCAGAAACGTCCCCGGGAGCGGCGACTCCAGTGCCCTTCCCCCTCCGCGCGCCAGCCGGCTGTCCCAGCCGCCGGTCGCCAGAAAAACCGCTTGATATCCGTCCTGCAGAAGGCTGCCCACCGTAAAATCTTTTCCCAGCACCTTTTCAGTCTCGGCGCGAACGCCCATATCCAAAATCCCCTGGATATCCCAGTCCAGAACTTCCTGGGGCAGCCGCTCCCGGGCGATAGCACTCCTCAAAATTCCGCCGAGTTGGGAGGTGGCTTCGAAGACCGTGGGTGAATGACCGAGGCGGGCGGAAAAAAAAGCGGTGGAGAGCCCTTCCACGCCGCCGCCGACCACCGCAATTCTGCGACCGGTCGCCGGCGCGGCGTAGGGCAGTATCCGTTTATCGCTCTGCTTTTCAAAATCGGCGGCAAACCGCTTGAGATAATTGATCGCCACCGGCTCGTCGACTAATTGCCGGCGGCATTCCGTCTCGCAGGGACGGGGGCAGATCCGGCCGATGACCGCGGGGAACGGATTGCGCTCCTTGATGACCTGAACCGCCCGGTGATAATCCCCAAGCGTGATCTGCCGGATGTATTCCCGAATGTCGATTCCAGCCGGGCAGGCCCTCTGGCAAGGGGTCGTGCACTCCTGCGTGGTGTATTCCCGCAGGATGCGCCGGGTGACGGAGGATAGGGTGATAATATGCTTGGGACAGACACGCTCGCAGGTTCCGCAACCCGTGCACCGTTTTTCGTTCACCACCGGCAGCCCTTCCGCTCCCATGCTGAGGGCATCGAAAGGACAAGCGCGAACGCAGGTCCCGAGACCGAGGCAGCCGATCGTGCACACCTTCATTCCGCCGCTCAACATGGCGGCAGCGCGGCAATCGTTTAAGCCATGATAAAAGAATTTGGTGTCGGCCTCCGCGACCCCGAAGTAACACCCCGGTCTGGCGAAATCGGGCTCGACGGCTTCCACTGCAACGCCCAGCAGAGCGGCGATGGTCTCGCCCACCTCCGGGCCGGCGGCCACACAGGAGTTCGGAGCTGCCTTACCGGCAACGATAGCTTCGGCATTCGCGCTGCAGCCCGGCTGGCCGCAGCCGCCACAGTTCGCCCCCGGCAGGGCGGCGGTGACCGCTTCGATCGTCGGATCGACATAAACGTAAAATAATTTGGCTGCCACCGCCAGCACTAGACCGATGCTCAGTCCCAGTCCGCCCATCACGATGAGAGCTTCCGTCATACCCAGATCTCCAATAGCGCTCAGTGGTCAATGCCTTGGCGAAACCACTAGAATATGGCTCCGAATTTACATTTTTCGAAGCATGTCATGCATTTGATGCATTTTTCCCTGTCGATGCGGGCGACCTCCTTCTTCTTCCATACGATCGCCTCGACGGGACAGGCACGAAAACACAGACCGCACTTGGTGCAGATCTCCGGTTCGATTTCAAACTTGAGCAGCGCCACACAGCGCTTGGCCGGGCAGCGTTTCTCGTGGATATGCGCCTCGTACTCGTCCCTGAAATAGCGCAAGGTCGACAGCACCGGGTTCGGTCCGGTCTGCCCCAAGCCGCAGAGCGAGGCATCCTTGATGATGCCGGACAGTTCCTCGAGCGTTTCGATGTCCCCGGCCTCGCCGCGACCCTCGCACAGCTTCTCCAAAATCTGAAGCAGGCGTCGGGTGCCCTCGCGGCAGGGCGTGCATTTGCCGCAGGATTCATCCTGCACAAAGTCCATAAAAAACCGTGCCATGTCCACCATGCAGGTTTCATGGTCCATGACGATGGCGCCACCGGATCCCATAATGGCACCGACCTTGGCGATCTCCTCGTAATCCACCGGAATGTCGAGGTGCTCCTCCGGTACGCAACCGCCCGACGGGCCGCCCAGCTGGACGGCTTTGAACTTTTTCTTGTTGGGGACGCCGCCGCCGATGTCATAGATGAGCTTGCGCAGGGTGGTGCCCATGGGCACTTCGACCAGGCCGATATTGTTCACATCCCCGGAAAGAGCGAATACCTTGGTGCCCTTGCTGCCCTCGGTGCCGACCCCGGCATACCATCGGCCGCCGTTAAGAATAATCTGGGCAATGCTCGCCAAGGTCTCCACGTTGTTTAAAATGGTCGGTTTCTCCCAAAGTCCCTTGAGCGCCGGAAACGGCGGGCGCGGGCGCGGCATGCCGCGCCGGCCCTCGATCGATCGCATCAGGGCCGTCTCTTCCCCGCATACAAAGGCACCGGCGCCCTGGTAGATCTCAATATCGAAGTCGAACCCCGTTCCAAGAATGTCCTTGCCGAGCAGTCCGTACTCCCGGGCCTGTCGAATGGCGATCCCCAGTCGTCGAATGGCCAGCGGATACTCGGTTCGCGCGTAAATATAGCCCTGCCGGGCGTCGATGGCCTTGGCGGCAATGATCATTCCCTCCAGCACCGCATGCGGGTCCGCCTCGAGCAGGCTCCGATCCATGAACGCCCCCGGATCGCCCTCGTCGGCGTTGCACAGCACGTATTTCACCTCTCCCGGGCTCTTGCGGGCGAACTCCCATTTGATTCCCGTTGGAAACCCGGCGCCCCCGCGTCCCCGCAAGCCCGACCTCTTGACCTCTTCGATGACTTGCTCGGCGCTCATTTCCATCAGGGCTTTGGCGGCGCCGAAATAACCGTCCCGGGCGATGTACTCGTCGATCACCTCTGGGTCGATCACCCCCTTGTTGCGCATGACCCAGAACATCTGGTTGGCGAAAAAAGGAATCTGATCCATCTTCGGGATCGTTTGCTTCGTAGCCGGATCGACGTAAAGCAGTTCACGGACTGGGCGGCCTTTGAGAAGATGCTCCTCCACCAGATGCGGCACAATCTCCGGCGTGAGCTTCTGGTAGAAAATCCCCTCGGGTTGAACGAGCATCACCGGACCGACGGCGCAGAAGCCGTTGCATCCGGTTTCGACAATCCGGACTTCCTCCGAAAGCCCCTTCAGCTCCAGTTCGTGCCGGAGAGCGTCTCGAAACTTCAAGCTGTGGTTGGCATGACAGCCGGTGCCGCTGCACAGCATCAAGTGGGTCCTGACGTAATTCATTCCTTGCTCCTGGGTCTGCCGCTCTCAGTTAAAGATGTTTCCGAAAGAAGGCCGCAGCGCATACCGGCGCGCTGGGCCGACCCGTTCCGGCGGGTCCCCCGGAACGAAGGCGCCATCGCCTTCGCGGGGTCACCAGGATCCATCCAGGCCGCGCAGACCGTTCATGTAAAGGCGCCCACTCGCGACGAAAAGCGAATAGCGCGTCAACATGACCGGCATGTCGTAAGAACGAGCCAGATCGAGCACGGGCTCGTCCGGCCGCTTGCCGCGCACGAACACCACCAGCGCCACGCCGGCCACCTTGGCCGTCCGGAGAACCTGTTCCGTGGTTAGCCCCGTCAGCAGCACGGCCCCTCTGGCGACGGCAGAGAGCACATCGGCCATCAGGTCGGCGCCCCCTCCTCCGACCACGCTCTGGTCGAGCTGCTCATGCCCCACCAGCACCTCGGCTTTTAAAATGTCGCGAATTTCGGAAATCTTCATAAAGTCGAGTCCTGTTGGTCAGCTACTCGTATTGGTCGAGGATATGAACGACTTTGTCCGATTTCACATCGCCGTAAGTGTCGCCGTTCACCACCATGACCGGTGCCAAGCCGCAGGCACCCAGGCAACGAACCGGCTCCAGGGAGAAACGACGGTCGGACGTCGTGGCGCCCTGCTTGACCTGGAAATGATTTTCAATCCGACTGATCACTTCCTTGATGCCCTTCACGTAGCAGGCGGTCCCCATGCAGACTTTGACCAGGTTGCGGCCTTTCGGATAAAGCGAAAACAACGCATAGAAAGATGCCACCCCGAAAACTTCGCTGCGGGAGAGATTGAGGCCGATGCTGATATAGTCGATGACTTCCGCCGGAAGGTAGCCCACGATCTCTTGACACTCGCGCAAGACCCCGATGACCGATCCGGGCATGCCTTGGTTTGAGGAGATGACGGCATCGATCCGCCCCCACATGTCTGCGGTGATATCGGGATGGCTTGGATGAAAATCGGTTCCCATAACGTGCACAGCCTCCATCGGGGATGAAAATGCAATTCAGCGGATGAACACCCATGCAGGTCGGAATTTATTTCATACCTAAAAACGAAAGTCAATGACTGCCTGGGAGCCGCCAACTGCCCGGCTTGACGGCAAAAGCCGTATAAACTAAGATCCATCCCGTCGCCAACCTCATGCACGGGACAGATCCATGTCATTGGATGAATCCAAGCGCAACGCGGTCGAAACCGCGGCGTTCTTAAACGCTCGCATCGCAACGGCTCCCCGCACCGGATGGATCGTCGGAACCGGCCTCGGCGAAGCCACCGGGGCGCTGCGCGTGACGAAAGCCTTCGACTACCGAAGCATCCCTCATTTCCCGCTCGCAACCGTCCAGAGCCATGCCGGCCGGCTTCTTTTCGGGGACATCGAAGATCATCCGGTCGTGGTCATGCAGGGCCGATTGCACCTCTACGAAGGCCACTCGCCGGCGGACGTCACCTTCCCCGTCCGCGTCATGCAGGAAATGGGCGTTCGCCGACTGATCGTGACCAACGCCGCCGGGGGCCTCAACCCGACGTTCCGAGCGGGAGATTTGATGGTCATCACCGATCACATCAACCTGTCCGGTGAAAACCCGCTGGCCGGCCCCAACGTGGCCGCTTGGGGGCCGCGGTTTCCCGACATGACCCGGGCCTATGACCGCAGCCTGATCGCACGGTCGGAAAGTGCCGCCCGGTTCACAGGAATCCCAACCCGCAAGGGGGTTTACGTCGGCCTGAAGGGGCCCTCTTTGGAGACGCCGGCGGAAACCCGCTTTCTGAGGGCTCTGGGAGCCGATGCGGTGGGTTTTTCTACGGTGCTGGAGGTGATTGCGGCGATCCATGGCGGCATGCAGGTCCTCGGCCTCTCGATCATAACCAACGTCAACGACCCCGACCACCCGACCCCCGCCACCCTGGAGGACATCGTCGCCGTCGCCCATCAGGCGGCGCCTGTTCTTGAAAAACTCCTTGCAGCCGTTATGGGACAGCTCGATGACTGACGCGCAGGTCGACATTCTGATCCGCAACGGCATCGTCCTGACCATGAACCCGGATCACACTGTCATCCCCGATGGCGCCGTGGCCATCCAAGGGGACCATATCGCCGCCGTTGGCGGCCCGGCCACGGTCGGCACCTGCGGCGCCCGGAAGGTGATTGATGCCGGCGGCGGGATCATCATGCCGGGGCTGGTCAACACCCATACGCATGCGTCCATGACCCTGTTCCGGGGATTGGCCGATGACGTGCCCTTGATGAGTTGGCTGAACGACCACATTTTTCCGGCCGAGGCGGACCTGGACTATCGCAAAGTTTACTGCGGCGCGCTGCTAGCCTGCGCCGAGATGATCCTTTCCGGGACCACGACGTTCTGCGACATGTATTTGTTCGAAGACGCCGTGGCTCAAGCCGCACGCACCGCCGGCATGCGTGCTGTGGTCGGGGAAGTTCTTTTCGATTTCCCCTCACCGCACTACGGCCCATTGGAAGAGGGATTTGCCTACACCGCCGCGCTGATCGAGGCCTACCGCGGGGATCCGTTGATCACGGTTGCCGTGGAACCGCACTCCCCTTACCTGTGTGCACCCGAACTGCTGCAACGCGCTTTTGAACTGGCAAACCGTCACCGGCTTCCGATGGTGGTCCACTTGGCAGAGACCGAAAAAGAAGTCCAAGACCTCCGGCAACGCTACGGCCGAACCCCGGTAGAGCACCTCGAGACCCTGGGGGTGCTGGCCCCCAACGTATTGGCCTGCCACTGCGTGAAGCTTTCCGCAACCGATATTCAGCGGTTGCAGCGCTACGACGTCAAGGTCTCCCACAACCCCGAAAGCAATATGAAACTGGCCTCGGGCATCGCGCCGGTGCCCGAGCTGCTCGCCGCCGGAGTTTGCGTTGGGATTGGCACCGACGGTGCTGCCAGCAACAACAACCTGGATCTCTTCCTCGAGATGGATACCGCCGCCAAACTTCACAAAGTCCACCGGCTCGATCCCACTGTTTTAGGGGCCGAAACCGTGCTGCGCATGGCCACCCGCGAGGGAGCGAGGGCTCTCGGCCTGAGCCACCGCATCGGATCGCTGGAAGCCGGCAAACAGGCCGACCTTATCCTCATCGACACCCGCCGGCCGCACTTGACGCCCCTTTACCACCCGGTGTCTCAACTGGTCTATGCCGCCAAGGGCAGCGATGTCACCACCGCGATCATCAACGGCCGGGTAGTCATGGAAAACGGCCGCATCCTTACGTTCGACGTACAGAAAGCCATGGACGACGTGAACGCGATCGGCGATCGCATCGCCGGCAGGCGATGAGCGATCTTGGCGCGGTCCCTGCCCTCTAAATTAACAAATACGGGATAGACGCTGCGCGCGATGCGGGATGCTCGCTAAAAGAAAAATCCTGCAGCGATCCGAAGCCGCATCCCGCAGCCGGAATCGAGCATCCAGCTTCCCATATCCAGCACCGGACACCGATCATCATGCCATTCGACACCCTCATCCACAACGCGGCCCTCATCACATGCAACCCGTCTTTCGATTTGCTCCAGCGGGGCTGGGTCGGGATCAGAAGCGGAAGAATCGAAGCCTTGGGCGAGGAGCCCGACGACGGGCGGCACCCGCAAGCGTGCGCGGTCATCGACGCTCAGGGCGGCATCGTCATGCCGGGCCTGGTAAACACCCACACCCACCTGCCGATGACGCTTTTCCGGGGGCTGGCCGACGACCTGCCGCTCACCACCTGGCTTCAGGACCATATCTTCCCGGCTGAGCGCGCGGCCATCCACCCGGAATCCGTGCGCTGGGGGACGCTTCTCGCCTGCGCCGAAATGCTCCTTTCCGGGACGACCACCTGCTGCGACGGATATTTTCATGAGGACTGCGTGGCGTCGGCCGTACAGACTGCCGGCTTGCGCGCGGTGCTGGCTCAGGGGATCATCGACCACCCTGCTCCGGGCGCACCGGATCCGGCCCAGAACCTACTCCGGGCCCGCCGCTTCTGCCAACAATGGCAGAACCGGGTGGAAACGATCCGGCCATCGGTTTTCTGCCACTCGCCCACCACGTGCCGCCGGGAAACGCTGGTCCATGCCAAACAGCTATGCAACGACTTCGATCTTCTATTCCAAGTCCACGCGGCCTCCGCCGTGGTCTACGCCGCCAAGGGGTCGGATGTGCGCACGGTGATGGTGGGGGGACGGGTGCTGATGAAGGAGCGGCGACTTCAAACACTGGACATCGAGGAGATCATGTTCCACGTCAAGCGCATGGCGGCCGAGGTCGCCTCGGCTTGAATATCTTCTGGCGAGCCCGCGCAGCATCTGCTATACTAAAGATTGGAAGATTTTCATTTCGGTTTCAGAAAGGGCGCGACCGATGTATCTATCTCACTATGGTCTAAAAAAGAAGCCTTTCAGTATCAGCCCTGACCCGGAATTCTTATGGCTGGGGGAAAAGCACCGAGAAGGGCTTGCCATCCTTAAATACGGCATCCTGGAAAACAAGGGTTTTCTGCTCATCACCGGAGACGTCGGAACCGGCAAGACCGCTCTCATCCGCGCCATCGAAAAGGAACTGCAGGCCCGGGCGATTGTGGTTACCATCCCGGATCCCGGTATGACCTTGATGGATTTCTATAACTATATGGCGGCCGAGCTCAACATGGATCGCAGCTTTACCAACAAGGGCGATTTTCTGATCCATTTCAAACGGCTGATCCTGAGCGCCTTTGCTTCCTATCGCAGGGTTCTGCTGATCATCGACGAATCCCAGCGCCTGAACCACGATTTGATGGAGGAGATCCGCCTGCTGTCCAACATCGACCTGTCCGGCAAAGTATTGATCAACATTTTTTTCGTTGGACAGACGGAATTCCGGGAAATCCTTGCCCGTCATGAAAACCGCGCCGTACGCCAGCGGATTACCGTCAGCTATCACCTGGCGCCGCTCACGGAAGAGGAGGTTCGCCAATACATCGGCCATCGACTGACCGTGGCCGGCACCTCCCGCGCCATCTTCACAGCGGAGGCCCTGCAGGCCGTGAGCCGAACCACTCAAGGCTACCCGCGGCTGATCAATATCATCTGCGATCACGCTCTGATGTCCGGCTATTCGCGCGGGCTGAATCAGGTGGATGCCGAGATCATCCAGGAATGCGCCGATGAACTGAAAATCACGATCGGACGCAAGCCAGTCGACGAAAAGATTCCAGTGCTTCCCCCGGCAGCTGCCACGGCAACCGCTGCCGCACCTGACCCCGCGGCGGCGGACCGCCAACGCTCGTCGCGCGGCGCCCTGATATTCGCGATCTGCCTGCTGGGCATGGGGCTCGGATGGTACGTCTGGGGGGACTCCATTTCCGACGGACTCGCCCGTTTGGGCAGGGGCAGAGAAGCCCGCGAGATTCGCAGCGCCAAGGACAGCCAAGCAGCGGATCAAACGGCTCGTCCGCCGACGGTGTTGGCGGAAACCGGCCCGCGCGCGGCCGCACCCCCGATCCCTCCGCCCGCACCGGCCCAACAGCCGCCACCTCAGCCGACTCCGGTCGCACCGGCCCAACAGCCGCCACCTCGGCCGACTCCGGTCGCACCGACCCAAGCGGCCTCGGAAGCTCGAATCGCATCGACCCCCTTGGCGCAATCCGAACCTCCGCCCGCCGCACCGTTGCCGCCGGCGGCGACGGCACCCCCACCGACCGCATCGGCCCCGGTCGAAGACACGGCCACCGCTGCCGCGGAGCCTTTCACCCTGAAAGGTTTTACTGTGTTTTTCACCCAGAACTCGATCGAAATCCCGGTTTATGCCAACGCAATACTCGCCTCTGCCGCGGCTTTGATGAAAAGCCACCCAAACACCGCGGCGGTTATCGAAGGCCACACCGATTCAGTGGGAGATCCCGCTTATAACAAACTGGTTTCGGAAAACCGGGCGGCGGTGGTCAAGAATTTCTTGGTCGGACAGGGGATTGCCCTTTCGCGGATGTCTGTCGCGGGATTCGGGTCGGAAAGGCCGATCGAAACCAACAGCACACCCGAGGGCCGCAGCAAGAATCGCCGTGTAGTGATCCGCTTGGTTCCGACCAAATCAAGCTGATGCCTTCGAGTCCCAGCCCTTTTACGCGGTGACGGTCTGGAAAGAGATCAGCTTCGGCATGGTTTGACCTCCCTTCCGATTTCATCGCGATCGCAGTTTCCAGCGGATGACTGATTTTTCATAGTCGATGCGGTATTCCACGCGGCTGAGGAAATCCATCCCCAGCAATCCGCCATGCACGGGAGAATTTCCCTCGAACGCCAAGATGACCACCGCAAAATCTCCGGCCGTGATGGGGCCGACCTGCATGGATTCAACCTTGCCGACCTCGGAGTGGATGAAGTGGCCTCCGGCGACCTTGGATTGGCCTTTGGACAGGGTGATGATGTTCAGCTGGTCCGCCACGGAGCGGTACAGAACCGTGTGCGTGGCGCCGGTGTCCATGACGAGGTGGGCAGCAGCCGCCAACCCGTTGTTGCGAAAGGCGACCGGCACGAGGATCTGGTTGTCGGCGATGGTCACGGGGGTTTCCGCCGCCTTCGATTGCCGCTGAATCTCGTCTTCGGCCTGCCGGAGCCGTTCGGACTCCTGCAGCTGATTCAAATCCTTAAGATGCATTTCCGTCTGGCGCTGCTGCTCGATTTCCAACAACCGCTGCCGGCTGCGGTCGGTTTCGATAACCGCTTCCTTCTGGCCGTCGGGAAGATGGTCGAATTTTTCGAGGTAACGGCCCACTTGCCCGCGGTAGGCTTCGGGCACCTTCCAGAGCTCGTCGACGTAATGGGTCTTGCCGCTCCGGTCCGTATATTTGTAGAATTCGGCAGTTGCCGGGGTCCCTGAAAAAAGCCACGCCAGAAGAACCACAAGAGCCCAGTGCGCCATGTTTCAAACCCTATCCGACTTGATCTCCGCTCCTCCGACCCACGCTCGGTCCCCACCGCATCGACGGCGCAAGGCTGCACCCGCGTGAATCCGATGAAGACCGGAACGGCGGAGTTCTACGGCTCAATCGACCGGTTCAAGCTGCCCGCAACGTACCCCTCGAGGTCTATGGCAATGTGCTTAAATCCGATCGTCTTCAAACGCTTCAGGATTTCCGCCCGCACGGCCGGGTGCAGGGTCCTTTTCAAATCGCCCGGCGCCACCTCGACCCGCGCCACCGAGCCATGATGTCTGACCCGGCATCCGTCGAAGCCCAACTGCAGGAGAGCATCTTCGGCCGTCTCCACCATCCTTAGGGCTTCCCGCGTAATCGGGCGGCCATAGGGGATGCGCGAGGCCAGACAGGCCATGGAGGGCTTGTTCCAGGTCGGCAGCTGCATCCGACGCGACAGCGCACGTATGTCCGACTTGGTCAACCCCGCTTCCACCAGCGGTGCCGCGACACCCATTTCTTCCGCGGCCTTCAGCCCGGGCCGATAGTCCCCCAGATCATCCATGTTCACACCGTGTGCGACCTGCTCGATCCCCAAGGATGCGGCCACCCGCATAATTTCAGCGAAAATGAGTTGTTTGCAGGTGTAACATCGTTCGGGGGGGTTGGCGACAAAACCCGGAGCCATTATTTCTTCAAACGGGACCATGATGTGATGGACACCGAGAGCCTTCGCCGTTGCCAGCGCCTCCCGCATCTCCCTGCGCGAATGAATGGGCGAATCCGCCGTGACCGCCGATACCCGATCCCCCAACGCGGCCTTGGCTGCCGCGAGCAGGAACGTGCTGTCCACTCCGCCGGAAAAAGCCACGGCCAAGGCCGGATAGCCTTCCAGAATCTCCATGAGGCGCTTTTTTTTGCCCGCAATCAAGTCAATCACTTCAACCGTTATCGGTTCCCAAGTGGATTTGTCAAAATGATGTTTACACGGGGCCGGCGATCTTTTATATGAATTTAATAGGCGTTCATGCTTGCGATGGGTTTTACGCCGCCCAACGGCCG
>CAZNAX010000033.1:0-23092 GCA_964570965.1 uncultured Desulfatibacillum sp. | reverse complement strand
TCAATAATGGTATCATTGTCAAGAGTGAAGGTCGGATCAATTGGAGCGATCAGCTAATCACACAACGTGGAGCTGTGCGGCGCGCAGCACCTACTGGCGGCCTGCTCCGGTTTTTCTGAGTTAACGCGCCGCCCCTTCGCGTCCGCACGAGTGAATTGTTTGTGAACTTTGGCGGAACCGATGCATCCTTTATTGCTTGGAAAAGCTTCGGGATGTTGCCGTAACCGTTGACGTATGGTGGGTACTTGGCTGCCATGGTGCGTTCCTCCGTCTTATCGAGCCTTCTTTCTCCTATTCAGTCTGTATCCCCAACATGTAATAGCCAGACGATTATCGGCTCTATTTTACAGATACTATCTTTCTTGACTTAATTATTTTAAATGATTTAAGATAGATATATCATTAGTTCCTTAATTTTTCCATGAAAATCCAAAGCCGAACTTTAGCTTTTCAAGGAAGCTGGAAGTCGGAAGGAAAGGCCCCGCCTATCATCAAGAATCCAAAACCTGCCAATATAGAGCGCCGTGCCGCGATATTGCACCTGATCCGCGAGTTCTTCGCTGGACGCGGCTATCTCGAAGTCGAGACCCCGCTGCGCATCCCGGCACCGCTTCCCGAAGCCCATATCGAAGTGATCTCTTCGGACGGCTGGGTACTGCAGCCGTCGCCCGAACTCTGCATGAAGCGGTTGCTGGCCGTGGGCCATGAGAAGATCTTCCAGATCTGCAAGTGCTTCCGCAAGGCTGAGCGCGGGCAGCGGCATCTGCCGGAGATGACCATGCTGGAGTGGTACGCCGCCGGGCAGACGTATAACGATTTGATGACCTGCTGCGAAGAGCTGGTCCGGCACATTGCCCGCGGGCTCGGCATCGGCGACCGCCTGAGCTACCAGGGCCTGGCTATTGATCTGGCCGCGCCCTGGCCGCGTCTGACCGCAAGCGATGCCTTTCGCCGCTTCGCGTCCATCCCCATGGAGCGGGCCCTGGCTGAAGGAGATTTCGATGAAATTATGGGGATCGAGATCGAACCCAACCTCGGCCAGGAGCACCCGCTCTTCCTCATTGACTACCCGGCCGAAAAGGCGTCGCTGGCGCGTTTGAAGCCGGGGGTATCATCGGTTGCCGAGCGCTTTGAGCTTTACATCGGCGGGCTTGAGGTCTGCAATGGCTTCAGCGAACTGAACGATGCGGCCGAACAGCGGCGGCGCTTTGAAGCGGAGCAGGAAATCATCCGGAACGCGGGCCGGGCGGTCCATCCGCTCCCGGAAAAATTTCTCGAAGCATTGGCGCACCTGCCGCCGTGCGCCGGGAATGCGCTCGGCATCGACCGGCTGATCATGTTGTTCTGCGATGCGGCCACCATCGACGACGTCGTCGCGTTCACGCCCGAAGAGCTATGATGGTTTGGCAGCAGGCGGGGGGATGACGTCTGGCGCCCCCTTGAGCGCAATGGAAACGACGGGTTCAAATCCTATCACTTCCTTTGCCAAAGTGGGTATTCGCTGCCGATCAGGAGCCCATCGCCATCCGCCCGCCGCCTTTACTTGCGCGGCCGGGTGTGGTAGTTAAAAGAGAAGTTGTTCCCTCCTCATAATCTCTAACCTTATTGTAGGAAGCAGCCATGGAATTCTTCAAGATTCGCTTCGGCAACGATCTGGACGAACTGTCCTCCAAGTTTGAAAAGACCCTTGAAGACATGCTGGGGATCGGGCCTTCCTTCACGCTTTCTGAACGCGCTTGGCGCCCACCCATGGACATGTATGAAACTCCCGACGAGATTATCATCCGGGCCGAAATCGGAGGGGTAGACCGAGAGGACCTGGAGGTCGAGATCAGCAGCAAGGCGGTGCGAATCCAGGGCAAGCGGCTCGCACCGGCCTCCGGCGGCAGTTGCACCTATCGCTTGGCCGAGATCCAGTACGGCCGGTTCGAACGCATTCTCTTCCTGCCGAATCCCATCGACCCGGACAAGGTGAGCGCGGCGGCCAAGCATGGATTGTTGGAAATCCGACTCGTCAAGCGGCCGATGGACCAGACCTACAAAGTGCCTATATCCAGGGAATGAACCACGGTCCCGGGAAATGCCTAACAGCTGCGATGTGAAATTTTCTGCTGCGGAACCAAACGGATGCGGAGGAAGACATGACCGAAGAAAAATCACCTGAAGCTGCTCCAAGCAACCAACTTCCTGATACGCTGCCTCTTTTGCCGGTGGCCGACTCGGTGCTGTTCCCCAAGATGGTGACGCCGCTGCTGGTCATGCAGCCGGACTCGGTGCAACTCATCGACGAGGCCATGTCGCGCGGCCGCCTGATCGGCATGGTCTTTGCCAAACCCGATGCGGCTCAGGAGGGACCGCCGAAGCCCGAGAGCTACGCCTCCGTCGGCACCAGCGCCATGATCCTAAAACTGGCCAAAACGCCGGAAAACCGCACCCAGCTTCTGGTTCAGGGTCTGGGGCGCTTTCGGGTCAAAAGCCTCGCGCAGGCTGAAGGCAAAGCCTTCTACCAGGCCGAAGTCGAGCATTTGATCGAGGACGCGGCGCAGAATACCGAGATCGAAGCCCTGATGACCAACATCGTAAACCTCTTTGCGCGCGTGGTGCAGGCCTCTCCGACGCTGCCCGCGGAAGTCGTCTACATGGCGCAGTCGATCAAGGAAGCCGGCACGCTCGCCGACATGATCGCCTCCTCTCTCAACGCCACAGCGGAAGAAAAGCAGAAGGTGCTTGAGACCCAGCCGGTGGCCGACCGCTTGAAGGAAGTCACGCGGATCGTGAACAAGCAGCTCGAGATCTTGGAACTGGGCAAGAAGATCCAGGACCAGGTCAAGGAGGACATGGACAAAAAGCAGCGGGAGTATTATCTGCGGGAACAGCTCAAGGCCATAAAAACCGAGCTGGGTGAAAAGGACGAGGCCACCGCCGAAGTCGAAACCTACCGCACCAAGGTGAACGAGGCCGATCTGCCGCCGGAGGCCGCCAAAGAGGCGGAGCGCGAACTCGAACGGCTGGCGCGCATGCACCCATCATCGGCCGAGTACACGGTGACGACCACGTTTCTCGATTGGCTGACCGGTTTGCCCTGGCACAAAGCCACCGAGGACAACCTCGATATCAAGAAGGCGCGCAAAGTGCTGGACGACGACCACTACGGCCTCGAAAAGCCCAAACGCCGCATCATCGAGTATCTCGCCGTACGCAAGCTCAAGCCCGACTCCAAGGGCCCGATCCTGTGCTTTGCAGGCCCTCCCGGCACCGGCAAGACCTCGCTCGGACAGTCGATTGCCCGCGCCCTCGGCCGGAAGTTTTATCGCATGTCCCTTGGCGGAGTGCGAGACGAAGCCGAGATCCGCGGTCACCGCCGGACCTACGTCGGCGCCCTGCCGGGCCGGGTCATCCAGGGCATCCGCCGTGCCGAATCCAACAATCCCGTTTTCATGCTCGATGAAATCGACAAGCTGGGAGCCGATTTCCGCGGCGACCCCTCATCGGCTCTGCTGGAGGTGCTGGACCCCGAGCAAAACCACTCCTTTCAGGACCACTATCTCGATGTGCCGTTCGACCTGTCCAAGACCATGTTCATTGCCACCGCCAACATTCTTGATACGGTCCCGCCGGCGCTGCGCGACCGCATGGAGGTGCTGCAGTTGCTGGGCTATACCGAGGATGAGAAGATCCACATCGCCGAGCGGCACCTGATCCCCCGCCAGCGCTCGGCCAACGGACTGTCCGCCGAGCAGATCACCTTCACCCGCGGAGCCCTGCGGCGCATCATCTCAAGCTACACTCGGGAGGCCGGTCTGCGAAACCTGGAGCGCGAGATCGGGTCCATTTGCCGCGGGGTGGCGAGCAAGATCGCCGAAGAGTCGATCGCTGCCGAGGTTATCAAGATCCAGCAAGTCACCAAGTATCTCGGACCGGTGCGCTTCACCGGGGAAACCAAGGCAAGGACCTCCACGCCGGGGGTGGTGACCGGCTTGGCCTGGACCCAATTCGGCGGCGATATCCTGTTCGTGGAAGCCACCGCCATGAAGGGCAAAGACCGCCTGATCATGACCGGCCAGCTCGGCGATGTCATGAAGGAGTCGGCCCAGGCGGCTCTGAGCTTCATCCGCACGAACGCCACCAAACTGGGCTTGACCGGCGACATTTTCGAAAGCCAGGACATTCACATTCACATCCCGGCCGGTGCCATTCCCAAAGACGGGCCTTCGGCCGGTGTCACCATCTTCACCGCCTTGGTCTCATTTCTCACCAAGCGCCGGGCGGTCAAAGACCTCGCCATGACCGGCGAGATCACCCTGCGCGGTCAGGTACTGCCGGTGGGCGGGATCAAAGAGAAGGTCCTGGCGGCCCACCGCGCCGGAATCAAGACGATCGTCCTGCCCAAAGAAAATCAGAAAGACCTGGAAGACATTCCCAAGAAGGTGCAGAAGGAGATCACGTTCCACTTCGTGGATCGAATGCTGGACGTTCTCAAGCTGGCGCTCGAAAAATAGTTCCCGTTTCCCTGTGCCCAGCCTCACCGCGCGGAGACTCAAACCCGTGGGACGGCTCGTTGAGAAATGGTCCGACGGCCGCGATTCTCAGGCGACAACTTCAATCACGTTGTTCTCGCTCCCAAAGCAGTTCGGACAGCGCATCAGGTTGTGCGGGTCGTTGTACCATTCCCCGTCCACCCAGAAACGGTATTCATAGCGACCGGGAAAGATCATCACGATCTTGCGCCATACCCCGTTCTTGTCTTTGCGCATGGGGTGGGTCTTCGGCTCCCACTGGTTGAAATCGCCCATGAGGATGACCTGGTTGGCCTCGGGCATCTCTATGGAAAATTCAATGCGGCGTCGTTTGGGAGTATCCTTCCTCGCTTTTCGAGCCATGTTTTTACCCTCCTTTCTGAATTCATCGATCGATCTCACTTATCAAAAGCGTATTGTAAACCGATAGTGAAAAAATGACATCCAATTGGGTAGGTATCATCCCGTCATGTATCAAATAGTATACATATTTACCCATCAGAAGATAGCGTCGCATTTATGCATCAGCGCGTCCTAAAAAAGATCTTTGACTATTCATTAAAAAAGGCTATAATAGTCCAAGAGAATTAGAAAAAAGATCAATTATCCTTACAAAATATTTTATTGACAGTAACGATATTTTGTATTAAGGTCTGCATTAAAATACTATATGGAGGGGGCGAATTTGGCCTATCAACACTGAATAGGCACCAAACCCAACCGATAACAAAAGGAAGGCAACTCACAGGAAACCAGCAAAGGCAGTATACCCTGATATTTTTTCTGCTTCAAGCTATTTAACTACTAATATGGACTATTGGCGGGTCCGTAGGTGTGAAAGGAGATCTTTGATTGCCATGAAACAGGATGTGGTCAGGTCTCACGATTCTGATAGCCACGCTGCATCAGGATCAACAAGTGAGCTATTAGGTGAAAGCGATGAAGAACCTCCTGGTTCATCCAGCTGTCTCGCGAACGTCGTTCCCCTACCGGAAGTAACGCCGCGTTTCCGCGGCAAAGTCTCTGTTTTTCCAGCTCCCAAATCACGATCCACATCCAGCCCCAAGGCCGCCGCTTTCCGCCGCGCCTTCTTCCCGTCCGCTTCCGACAAGGAATGGACCGATTGGCAGTGGCAGATCCGCAACCGGGTCCGGCATCTGGAACAGCTCGAACGAATGCTCGTGCTCTCCGAGCCGGAACGCTCGGCCATCGAAAGGATCCAGTCCAGATTGCCGGTGGGTATTACACCCTATTTCATGAGCCTGGTTTCCAAGGACGATCCGAACGAGGCCCTGCGCCGAACGGTGATCCCCACGGTTTCCGAGTTTACCCGAACCCCCGGAGAGGCCGATGACCCGCTCGGTGAAGACGGCCAGAGCCCGGTGCCCGGCCTGGTTCATCGCTACCCGGATCGCGTGCTGCTGCTGGTGCTTGATTTCTGCTCCACCTACTGCCGCTATTGCACACGCTCCCGGGTGGTCGGCCATGGCGCGATCTACCCTAGCCGCTCCCGCCTGGAGCGCGCGATCGATTACATTCGTTCCACCGCCACGGTCCGCGATGTTCTGATATCCGGCGGCGACCCGCTGACCTTGAACGACGATCGTTTGAACTGGCTGCTGTCTCGGTTGCGCGAAATCCCGCACGTGGAGATCATCCGGATCGGAACCAAGATCCCGGCCGTGCTGCCTCAACGCATTACGCCGAACCTGGTGAGAGTCCTACGGCGTTACCACCCCCTGTGGATGAGCCTGCACTTCACGCACCCGGCCGAGTGCACGCCTGAAGCCTACCGCGCCTGCGAGCGCCTGGCCAACGCCGGCATCCCGCTGGGCTCCCAGACGGTATTGCTGAAAGGCATCAACGACACGGTGGAGACCATGAAAGCGCTCTGCCATCACCTGCTGCGCATGCGGGTGCGGCCGTATTATGTTTACCAGTGCGACCCGATCACCGGTTCCAGCCATTTCCGCACGCCGGTCGAAAAGGGCCTTGAAATCATCCGGGGCCTGCGGGGCTTCACCACCGGATATGCGGTCCCGACCTATGTCATCGACGCCCCCGGCGGCGGCGGCAAGATCCCACTCATGCCCGATTATGTCGAAGGCCGAGAGGGCAACGATTGGCTGCTTCGCAATTACTGCGATCGCACCTATCGTTACCCGGATGTCGGAAAGGGATGAGGGGATCATCGCCCCATGCGGATCGGGCTGACCTATGACCTGCGCTCCGAGTATCTCGCGCTGGGATACTCGGAGGATGAAACCGCGGAATTTGACCGCGATGAGACCATTCAGGGCATTGAGTCCGCTTTGCACCGGATAGGCCACGCGACCGACCGCATCGGTCATATCCGGCGTCTGGTGGAGCGTTTGGCCGAGGGGCACCGCTGGGATCTCGTTTTCAACATCGCCGAGGGCCTGAACGGCATCGGCCGCGAAGCCCAGGTGCCCGCCCTGTTGGACGCCTACGGCATTCCTTACACCTTCTCGGATCCGCTGGTCATGAGCCTGACCTTGCACAAGGGTATGACCAAGCGGGTCATTCGCGATGCCGGCATACCCACCTGCACCTTCGCAACCGTCGCATCGACGCAAGAGGTTGCCGGCATTGGCTTTGCACCACCCTATTTCATCAAGCCGGTGGCCGAGGGCACCGGCAAGGGAGTCTCCGGCCGCTCGATTGTCCGGCGCCGCCAGGATCTGCCGAACGCCTGTGCCCGGCTGCTGGAGGCGTATCGTCAACCGGTCCTGGTCGAACGGTTTCTTCCCGGCCGTGAGTTCACCGTGGGCATCATCGGCACCGCCGAGCGGGCGCAGGTGCTGGGAACCATGGAGGTGTTGCTGCTGCCCGCCGCGGAGCCGGAAGTCTACTCATATCACAACAAGGAGAATTTCGAGGAGCTCGTGCGCTACCGCCTCCTGCAGCCGCAGGAGGACCCCCTGACTGCCGCCGTGGAGGACATCGCCCTGCGCGCCTGGCGCACGCTCGGCTGTCGCGACGCCGGCCGCCTCGATATACGCTGCGACGCAAAGGGCCGGCCGCAGTTTATGGAGGTCAACCCTCTGGCCGGCCTGCACCCCGAGCACTCCGATCTTCCCATTATCTGCTCCCTGGTCGGGGTCACTTTCGATAGCCTGGTGGCGCGAATCGTGGAATCGGCCGCCGAGCGCATCCTGACCTCGCCCGCGGCCCGCCCCGATCATGCGCATCATCATCGCCCACAATGACGTCATCGATGCGAGCGCGCCGGACGAGCGCGACGTCCTGGTGCAAACCGAAGCGATCCGGGTCGCGCTGGTCGCGCTGGGACACCAAGCGGAGGGGCTGTCCTGTACCCTCGATCTCGCGCAGTTCAGACAGCGGCTGGATTCCCCGCGACCGGACCTGGTCTTCAATCTGGTGGAATCGCTGGGCGGAACCGGCCGGCTGATCCACCTGGCGCCGTCGCTTTTGGACGCCATGGGCATCGCTTACACCGGTGCGTGTGCCGAAGCGATCCAGCTGACCTCCCATAAAACCCTCGCGAAGGACCGTCTGCGCGCGTTGGGCCTGCCGACCCCGGATTGGGTCGGTCCCCTTCCCCCGGACCTTCCTGCGCTGTCGTGCGTCGCCGCCCCCGCCTCCGGCGATGCGGCGCATTGGATCCTGAAATCCCTCTGGGAACATGCGTCCATCGGCCTGGACGAAGCCTCCGTCGTCCTCTGCGATCGAGCCGATCAGCTGCCGGAGGCGGTGCGCGCCCGCGCGCCGGCGTTCGGAGGCGCTTGCTTTGCCGAACGCTTCGTGGAGGGCCGCGAATTCAATCTGTCGCTGCTGGCAGCCCCCCGTGGCCCCGAGGTGCTGAGGCCGGCGGAAATTCTATTCGAGGGCTACCCGCAGGACGCGCTGCGCATCGTCGGATACCGGGCCAAGTGGGACGCCGGCTCGTATGAATATCATCACACGCCGCGCCGCTTCCGCTTTCCGCCCGAGGATGCCGCCCTGCTGGATCGGCTGCGGCATCTGGCCCTGCGGTGTTGGCAGGGGTTCGGCCTGAACGGCTATGCCCGGGTGGACTTCCGGGTGGATGCCAGCGGGAGGCCCTGGATCCTGGAGATCAACGCCAATCCCTGCCTGTCTCCCGACGCCGGTTTTGCCGCCGCGCTGGAGGCATCCGGGGTCAGCTACCCCGAAGCGATCGGCCGCATTCTCGCCGACACCCGCCGCATGCGACCAGGAGACGCCTCGGCGGATCGGAGGACCCCCGCCGCTATTTCACTCGCACCCGCACCTCCCCGCCAGCACGGACCGACCTTGCGGCACAGCGTCGCACCCGAAGATCCGGCCGCCGTGCGTCGCCTGGTGGAAGCCACCGGCTACTTCACTGCGGTGGAAGCCGACGTCGCCGAAGAGCTTGTCAACGAAAGGCTGTCCCAAGGACCGGACAGCGGCTACCATTTCGTCTTTCTCGAGGTTGACGGAAACCTGGCGGGATACGCCTGCTACGGTCCGGTTCCGCTGACGGCTTCGAGCTACGACCTATACTGGATCGTGGTGTCACCGGAGTTTCAGGGCCAAGGACTCGGCCGGATTCTGCTGCAGGAGGCGGAGCGCTGGGCCCGCCAGGGCGGCGGCACCCGTTTCTACGCCGATACCTCCGGACGAGCCCAATATGCAAGCACCCGGGCATTTTACCAACGGGTGGGGTTTCAGCGAGAGGCTCTGCTGGAAGACTTCTACGCCCCCGGCGACGCTAAAGTGATTTACGCAAAACCGCTTTAAAAAAAGCGGCTCCCTCCTAATTTTCCGCTTAAAGACTGGCAGGGTGCGAAGCCCGATTCAGGCGCGAAGCGCTTTTTTACCAGTGCGGCTGGTTTCCGACGCCCTTGCCCATCACCTCCAGGGTTTCGGTCACTACCAGAAATGCCTGGGGATCATGCTGGCGGACCATCTCCTTGAAACGGGACAGCTCCTGGAAGGTGATGACCGAATAGAGGATGCGCAACGGATGCCCGGTGTAGCCGCCCTCGCCGTTGACGATAGTCACACCCCGCTGCATGGTCTCCATGATCTCGCGCGCGATCTCCTGCCACTGGGGAGACACTACCATGACGGCCTTGCGCTGGTTGAGCCCGGTGACCACCAGGTTGATGAGTTGGGTCGTGACGAAAAGATAAATCAGCGTGTAAAGGACGATATCCAGACGGAAACGGAAGAGGGCGGCCGCCATCAGGGCACAGTTGAACCCCATCACCGTGGTTCCGATCCGAATTGAAAAGCGTTTGAGTAATATGACGGAGAGGATATCCAAGCCTCCGCCGGAGCCGAGGGATTTCAGGATCACGCCGCTGCCGATGCCCGAAATGATTCCGGCGGTCAGGGCCTTGAGCAGGGGGTCATGAATCGGAAAGGCCGGGATGTGAATGAGCAAGGCGGCCGAAAAGATCGTCATCCCTGCCAAGCTGTAGAAAAAAAAGCGCCGGCCGACGAACACCCATCCGATCACGAAAAGAGGGATGTTCAGCAGAAAATTAGCAACCCCGACCGGTATGAACGGAATCAGATAGTAGATGAAAAGACTCAATCCGCTGACGCCGCCCGATAGAAACTGGCTGGGGACGAGGATGCCGTTTATGGCCACGGCGCACAAAATGCTGCCGCCAACGATCAAAAGCAGATTCCAGGCGATTTTGCTCAAGGGATGTTGCATGTCTATCCTTGCCTTTGCGTGCCATCGAGATCCTGATGGAACTTATAAATGGTCTGAGGTGGCCGGGCAATCGAACGATGGGGATGGGCATATCGAAACGGGGGATGGGTCAGAGAATGCGCAGAATAAGCACCGACTTCGCTAAACCGGGAAATGATAGCGGACGCCGATCCCGAATCGAACCGGCGGCACATCGCTGAGTTCCCGGCACCACTTGACCTCGCCCAGGGCGGTCGTCCTCAAGGCGCAGGGGGCGCAGGCTTTTCTCCCGGCGGATTCGAAATCCCTTAATCGAATCAGGACGGTGGCCCCTGGAATGAGGGGTTGGCTTGACACGAAATAGCTCCCGCCCCTGCTGAAATTCAACATTCGTCCGTTGAAGTGGTCCTCCCGGTTAAAGTAGGCCCATTCGATGACGGCATCGCAATTCTGGCGATCTTCAGATCGTTTTTCAGCATTCGATTCCATGGGTGCCCCATTGCAACAATGGGAGGAATGGCCGTTCATCGAACCGCCTATCAGTATTGTAGGCAACTCCGCCTTGCATGTCAAACGGCTGGCCGGGATTCAGTTGGAAGAATTCGGGGTCCTGCCCAGAAAAGTCTTGAAAAAAATGCAGCGTTCGGGAATAAAGGAGACCCCGTTTCAAACGGTTGACGGCGTGGGTTGTTTTTGATAACGCTGCATACGATCTTCCCCAGGATATTAGGCATGAAAGACAAGGATCTTAAATACTTTAAAGCGCTGCTCAGCCGCTGGCTGGAGGAACTCCTATCCCATGCGGACTCCACGATGAACGGGCTAAGGGAAAGCGATGAAAGTCTTCCGGATCCGCTGGATCGCGCCGTGTTTGACTCCGAGCGCAACTTCACCCTGCGAATCCGGGACCGCGAAAGCATGCTGATCAAAAAAATCCGCAAATCCTTGCAGGACATTGAAGAAGGCGTTTACGGAACATGCGAATCGTGCGGGGAGGATATCGCGATCGAGCGGCTCAAGGCCCGTCCGGTCACGCGTCACTGTATCCGCTGCAAAACCCAAATCGAAGCTCGTGAAAAACTGACCGGGACATGATCGAATCCGGCGCAGACGCGCCTCAAAAGGCGGCCGGAGCGGGCTCCGCGCTCGACCGGAAAGCCCGCCGCGATCATGGACGGAGTGTTTGGATATGCCATCTCTAAAACGAAAACCAACCATGAAGTCGACCAAGAAAACTCCCAAGGAAATTACCAACGACGATCCGGAGGTCGTGATCGATCATGATAAATCTAAGGTAGAGTGCCTTTGCCCGAAGTGCGGCAAAAAGCATATCATGAACTTTCATTGGATCGGCAGGGGTACTCCTCGAAAATACTGCCAAAGCTGCCGCGACAGCATTTGAACCCGCTCCCAAGGCGGCCTGCCGCCAGGCTGACGACAGCCCCGTCCCAACCTCGACTCGGCAGATAGATAAAGAAAGGAGATAGGCATGAACAAAGCGGACCTCATCAACGAAGTGGCTCAGGTGGTCAGCACCAAGAAAGAAGCCCAGGGCGCCGTGGACTGCGTTCTGGACTGCATCACTCAGGCACTGAAAAAGGGGGATACCGTCACCCTCGTGGGGTTCGGGACCTTCAAAGTGGTCAAGCGCAAGGCCCGCAAAGGACGCAACCCCCAGACCGGTGAGGAGATCAAGATCGGCGCATCCAAATCCCCCAAGTTCGTTGCCGGCAAAGGGTTGAAAGACGCCGTCAACTAGTCGCTCGGCTCCTGCAGGAAAACCGGCAGAGGGCCGCGCAGGGCGTGCGGCATGGGGATGGCGGCAGCAACGCCGGCATCCCTATGCGTCGAGAGGTGGGGCCGGCAAACGCTTGCGGACCTTGTATTCAATGATGCGGTTGCCTTCGCGGGTCTTCACGACGGCCGTGAACTCTCCCAGAGGGATTTCCTCCTTTTCCCGCGGAATTCGGCCGGTCCGATTCAATACATAGCCCGAAAACGTGTCGTATTCCCCTGTATCGGGGATATTCATCTGCAGCTTATCGTTCACCTCGCCGATCTCGGTCTTTCCCATCACGCGCCATTCACCGGGAGCAACCGCAACAATCGTCGGCTCAATGATATCGGTCTCGTCAGTAATTTCCCCAACGATCTCCTCTAACGCGTCCTCCAGGGTGATGAGCCCCGACACTCCACCGTGCTCGTCGACCACAATCGCCAGGTGTTGTTTGCGCCGCTTGAAGCCCTGCAGCAGCCTGTCCAGCTTCTTGTGTTCCGGAACAAAATAGGGTTCGCGCATAATCTGGCGCAGATCAATCGGCTGAGGGCCCGCGGACGACTGCAGCAGCAGGTCCTTGATATTGAGAATGCCGATGATGTGATCCATGTCCCCATCGATAATCGGAATCCGGGTAAATCCGGATCTGAAAATTGCCGGCAGGTCGGGCTTGGTGTGAATGTCGATGACGAACATGTCCGCCCGGGGGGTCATGATCTCCGATGCGCTGGTGTCGTCGAATTCAAAAATGTTGTGGATCAGCTCCTTCTCTTGCTCCTTGATCTGCCCGTCCTCCTCAACGGCTTCCACCATGGTGAGCAACTCGGCTTCCGTGACGCGCGGGGGGCCCTGAATCCGATCGGTCATGCGCGGAATAAAGTTCAGGAACAGGACCAATGGGTAAAACAATTTGGAGAGCCAATAAACCGGGACGATCGCCAGACGAGCGATCAGGATATGGCAGCGCAGGGCGACCGACTTGGGGATGATCTCGCCGAAAACCAGAATCACCAACGTCATGATTCCCGTGGCGATTCCCAATGCATGGCTGGAAACCGTCTGGAACGCGATCAAGGTGGCCAGGCAGGAAGCGGCGACGTTCGCCAGGTGGTTACCGATCCGAAGCGTGGTGAAAAAGCGGTTGGGGTTGGCCTGCATGCGCTCGAGGAGGCTGCCGATCCGTCCTCCGACTTTGGCTATGGGCAGAGACTTGGCTTGACTCATGAAAGCGAACGCGGTTTCGGAGGCGGAAAAAAAGGCTGAAAGAGCCAGCATCCCGAGTAAAATAAGGATGGAGTGGATTAACATGGATTTCCTATATCGGGGCGTGATCCGGCAGGCCGTTCCTGGAGTCCGACCGCTCTTGCGACGGAATGATTCGCGTGTTCCGAACGAATAACCCGGAGGGTGAGGCGGCCACCAATTGAACGCCTTCTAAAAGGGCAGTGCCACGCAGAAGAGTGATCATAGTCGATCGGATCGTGTCAAACCCCAGCGGCATCGGCCGCCGGATCAGTTGAGCGTCGACCGGCGACGCGGACGTTTCACAACATACCCGGCAAGGAAGCCGACCATCAGGACCGCGGCACCTGCCAGAAACCAGTATAGGTTTTCATTTTCCAGGATCGCCAGGGGACCGGACTGCAATCGCGCGATTTCCTCATTTTTTTGGTCCAGCTCAACCGCCAGGGTCTCGGCCCTGGATTTCAGTGTCACCACATCGGCTGCTTCTCTCCGAAAAGCATCAAAATCGCCTTTCAAAGCAGCGATCTCCTTTTCCTCGACCGAAAGCGCGGCGGCAAGCTTTTCATTTTCGGTCTTCAGGCGCGCATTCTCTTCGAGCAGACCGGCGGTCTGCGCGGTCAGAGCCTTCGATTTCTCCTGCAGCTGGTCGAAACGATGGCGCACCGGCGGAGCGGTCGTCAGATAACGTGACAGCAGGTACCCCTCGGTGCCGTTTCCCAGCCGAACCAGAGACCACTCCTCGCCGGGCTTGACGAGTTCTACCGGTTGGCCGCTTTCCATCATTCCGACCGATTTCTGGTCGTTGCCGGGACCGGCACGTAAGGCCACTCTGATACTGTCGACAATATACGCTGTGTCGGCCCACCCCTGGGCGGTATACCCAGCGAGCCCGATCATCACGGCCGTTATCCATCGCAACAGATGCTTCATTGCCGCTATCCTCTCCTCCCGGTACTCGGGACGCGGAGGAACTCCTTCAATTGACGAAACCGTGCACATACGTTATGGTGAGATTATACCAGATCAGTACATAAATCCAGCGCGAAGGCGAAGCGACTGGGTATTTCTCCATTTCGGCCGAGGAGCGATCCCGGCTGGGCTCACACGGTCAGCATCATGATTGCATATGATTTGCAGTGCGGCAATGGGCATGCCTTCGAAGGCTGGTTCGAAGACCGTGCAGCGTTTAACGCTCAAAGGAGGAAGGGGCTGATTGCCTGCCCGGTCTGCAATGACACGGACATCGTCCAGCTGCCTTCCCGATTTGCCATCAAGACGTCCTCGGGGTTCAAACCCAAGCAGACGGATTCGCAAGAAGAGCATGCTCTCGCCCAGTTGGGGCGGCAAATGGCCGAGTTCGTCGAAAAAAATTTTGATAACGTCGGGTGCCAATTCGCCAGTGAGGCCCTGAAGATCCACTACGGCGTCACCGAACCCCGCAACATCCGCGGCGTCAGCACCCAGGCCGAGGAAAAATTGCTCAAACAGGAAGGGATCCAGTTCATCAAAATCCCCGTTCCAGCCCCGCCCGAACCAGAAACCGGATGACCTCGCAAAGAGCCTCATCTCGGCGCTACGCTTCATCTCGCGGTCCCTGCGGCGTACTGTCAGTCCGCCTCGCGCCGCGAGATTCGCGCGCCTTGGCGTTGGCCTCTTTAAGCAATCATCAAACCCGCCACGTCAGCCATCCGGTGACGGCGCAACGCGCCGTCACCGGATGGCCGTGATGATCCAATCCGCCGCCTGACGGAGGTCGTCGGCGATTGCGTCCGGTAAGCATCCTCGATCCGCCAGTTCCTCTGCGGCCGCCGCACCGTTGCCGGTTCTGACCAGCAGCGCGGTTCGTACGCCGGCGTTGCGCGCACATTCGATGTCTGTGGCGCTGTCCCCGATCATGGTGGCCGATGAAAAATCAATCCGGTGTTTCCGCCGCGCCGCAAGCAACAGCCCGGGCTCGGGTTTGCGGCAACCGCACCCGTCGCCGGGGCTGTGGGGACAGACGAATAGATCCAGTATCCGGCCTCCCGCGGCTTCCACGGCGGCGACCATGCGGCGGTGGATTTCCTCCAGGGTTGCAGGGGTCATGAGGCCGCGGCCCAGCGCCGACTGATTCGTTATCACGACGACATCGAATCCCCTTTCCGTCAGGCGACGCAGCGCCTCGCAGCTCCCGGGTAGGAATTCGAACTCTTCCGGCCGTTGGATGGAGTCCGGCAGATTCCGATTGATGACGCCGTCGCGATCGGTGAAAACCACTTTCCGCCGCATACGAGCCCGCCGCTCTCAATCTAGTCGGCCACGGCAAAGGCGCCCGGAAACCCGTTGCGGTTGAGATGCGCCTCGTAGGCGGCCGCCTCCTGCAGAGTGGTCGTTTTGCCGACCCGCACCCGGTAGAATAAACGGTCACCGCGGTCGAATTCGACGATGTGCGCGTTGCCGAAGCGCGGATTCAGCTCGGCTCTCAGTCTTTCCGCGCTATCCCGGTTGGTGAACGCCCCGACTTGAAAGGTAAAGGTTCCGGAATAAAGGTCCACGGAGCTGCCGGCCAGCACGCCGATCGCGATAACCTCCACCGGCGCGGTTCCCGGCCCGACGACCCCGAGCTGCCGAGCGGCCTCGTAAGACAGATCGATCACGCGGTTTCCGACGAAAGGCCCGCGGTCGTTGATGCGCAGGTCAACGGTGCGTTGGTTCTGCAAATGACGGACCCGGATGAGAGTTCCGAGCGGAAGGGTCTTATGGGCGGCGGTCAGCCCGTGCATGTCATACGTCTCACCGCTGGACGTGCGTTTGCCGTGAAAATCCGGCCCATACCACGACGCGATGCCCTCCTGGCGAAAGCCTTTGGCGTCGGGCAGAGGGTGGTACCACTGCCCCAGGGCTCGGTAGGGACGAGGCTCCCCCGGCCGGGTCTCGGGAGCCGCGGGTTCCGGCCGCGGGGCCGGCGGAAGCGAGGGTGGCGCAGGCTGCGAGCGGGTGGCGCAGCCGGCCGATAGCATCAGCAGGAGGGCGGTGGCAACCGCCAGCCAGCGCGCAGACTGCAGCGGGCG
The DNA here is from genome assembly GCA_964570965.1 of uncultured Desulfatibacillum sp. Classification (GTDB taxonomy): domain Bacteria; phylum Desulfobacterota; class Desulfobacteria; order Desulfobacterales; family SpSt-501; genus SpSt-501. Next base: position 6,832 of record CAZNAX010000033.1, on the reverse strand, counting down.
CAGGCCGGTTTCCGATGGGGTCGATCGTGCTTTGCTTTCAATGGCGGCAGCGGTTCTTGGAAGTGTCATCTCTTGCGGCGTTTCCGAAGTTTGGGTTTGCGTTTCTCCTGGATCAAAGCCAGCTCCAGGACGTCCATCATCCGCTCGACGAAATGAAAGCGAATTTCCCTCTGGATGTTCTTCGGAATGTCCTCCAGATCCTTGCGGTTCCTGGCGGGCAGGATCACGGCCGGGACGCGTGCACGGTGGGCCGCCAGCACTTTCTCCTTGATGCCGCCCACCGGCAGTACCAGACCCCGCAGGGTGATTTCGCCGGTCATGGCCAGGTCCTGGCGCACCGGGCGGTCGGTGAAAAGCGACACGAGCGCCGTCAGCAGAGTGACCCCGGCCGAAGGGCCGTCCTTGGGAATGGCCCCGGCGGGCAAGTGGATGTGGATGTCATGGGTTTCGTAGAAATTTTCGTCGATCCCCAGGGCCGAACTGTTGGCCCGGATGAAACTGAGCGCCGCGGCCGCCGACTCCTTCATCACGTCCCCCAGCTGGCCGGTCAGCGTCAGGCCCTTCTTGCCCTTCATGGCGGTCGCCTCGATGAAAAGCAGCTCCCCGCCGACCGGCGTCCATGCCAGCCCCGTGGCGATGCCCGGCGTCGTAACGCGCGCCCGCGGCTCGTCGATGAAGCGCACCGGCCCCAGAATCCCGTGCAGGCCGCTGCGCCCCACATGGACGGTCTTGGCCCGGCCCTGGGCGATTTTACTGGCCGCGCGGCGGCAGATGCCGGCGATTTCCCGCTCCAGGTTCCGAAGCCCGGCCTCACGCGTATAGCCGGAGATGATTTCGCGCACGGCGCTGGAGGTGATCCGGATCTGCTTGGCGGTCAGGCCGTGCGCCTCGCGTTGGCGCGGGATCAGGTAGCGATGGGCGATTTTCATCTTCTCGTCCAGGGTATAGCCGACCAGATTCAAGACCTCCATCCGGTCCCTGAGCGCGGGCGGAATCGTGTCGAGGACATTGGCGGTGGCGATGAACAACACCCGCGACAGATCGAAAGGGACATCCAGATAATGGTCCGAAAAGGACTTGTTCTGCTCGGGGTCCAGCACCTCCAGCAGCGCGGAAGACGGGTCCCCGCGGAAGTCACTGCCGACCTTGTCGATCTCATCCAGCATAAAAACCGGATTGTTGGATCCGGTGCGGCGCAGGGCCTGAATGACCCGGCCGGGCAGCGCCCCGACGTAGGTGCGACGGTGCCCGCGAATCTCGGCCTCATCCCGCACGCCGCCCAAGGAAATGCGGTGGAACCTGCGGCCGAGCGCCCGGGCGATGGACTGCCCCAGTGAGGTCTTACCGGTGCCGGGAGGCCCGGCGAGGCACAAGATCGGGCCCTTCGAATCCGGCTTGAGCTTGCGCACGGCCAGGTATTCGATGATGCGCCGCTTGGGCTTTTCCAGACCGAAATGATCGTCATCCAGGATTTTGCGCGCTCGGGGAATATCCAGGGTGTCGACGGTGGCGTCGTGCCACGGCAACGCCGTCAGCCAATCGAGGTAAGTGGCGGCCACCGTGTACTCGGCCGAGGAGGGGTGCATGCGGGCCAGTCGCTCCAGCTCACGGTCGGCCTCCTTGCGGGCTTCTTCGGGCAGGTTTTTGGCGGCCACCTTCCGGCGCAGCTCCTCGATTTCTCCAGAGGCATCGTCCTTCTCCCCGAGCTCCGCACGGATGGCCTTCAGTTGCTGCCGCAGGTAATAATCCCGCTGGCTCTTTTCCATGTCGCCCTTGACCTGGGTTTGGATTTTCATACCCAGTTCCAGAATCTCCAATTGGTGGTTGACCAGGCGCGCCACGGCCCGGAGCCGCTCGTTCACGTGCTCCAGCTCGAGAACCTTCTGCTTTTCCTCCAGGCTGGCATGGATGCTTGAGGCGACCATGTCGGCCAACGTGCCCGGGTCCTGGATCGAACGCGCCACCTGACCGATTTCCTGGGGCAGCCCCGATGAAAGCTCAACGATCCGGCCGAACTGGCTGACCACGTTGGTCATGAGCGCTTCGGTTTCGTTGTCTTTCTCTCCCAGGTCGGGCAGCGCGGTGACGTGCGCTTCAAGGAACGCCTTGCCGTCCACGAAGGAACGAATGCGAAAACGATTCAGGCCCTGCACCAGAAGCTGGGTGCGGTTGTCATGGGTCTTGGCCATCTTGAGGATCAACGCGCCGGTGCCCACAGGCGATAGCGCGTCTTTCACCCGCTCCGGTTTCGGATCCCCGCCCGGGGTGGACGCCACCAGACCGAGCAGGCGATCCTTGGCCATGACTTCGTCCACCAATTTGACCGATTCTTCTTGGATGACCATCAAGGGCAGCACCATCTTCGGGAACAGCACGGCATCGAACAGGGGCAGAATGGGAAGCAGCTCCGGAAGTGCATCCGAGGGTGATGGAAGAGATGTCGCATTCTCCGTCATGAGATCCTCCAGGATTCCGGCGTCATCCGCCCTCAGCAGCGGATGACGCCGGCAGCCTCGCGTTTCGACGCTTCCGGCTACTCTTCCGTCACCGGAACGTTGCGCACCACCTCCAGCGGGAGTTTGGCCAACCGGATTTCAAGCATTCCATTCGTGTAGGCGGCCGAGACGATCTCGGGATCGATGGGGGCCGGCAGAAAAAGGACGCGTTCAAACCGGCCGTACTGGATCTCGGCCAGGCGATAGGTGGCGTCCGGACCGCAGTTCCGCGCCGGGCGCATCGCGCGGATTCGAACGGCCTTGCTGCTGATCTCCACCTCCAGGTCATCCTTGTCGACACCGGCTACCTCCGCCAGGATGATGATCTGCTCCGGAGTTTCGTTCATGTCCATCGACGGCTTCCAGCTGCGCTGGGCCAGGCTGAATACCGGGCTGAGCGACCGGAACATGTCTTCGATGCTTCGTTCAATATCGGTGCTGAGCTCTTCGAAGTCAGCCGCAAAGCGGATCTTGATGACGTCCATGCCCGCCTCCTGGTCGGTCCCGCACGGATGAACCCCCTGCCGCCGGGGTTTGCTTTTCACGCCCGTTTGCAATGATTTTTCGTATGGTCAAGAGCCCGGCGGACGGATGCCCTGACGGGCTTGGCCAGTATCGCAGCGCGCGCTGCGTTCGGATAAAAATAGCATCTCGCCTGTTCTTTGTAAACCTGAGCGATGGTCCGCGGCCGCAGCGCGCATACCCCCCCGGGCCGGACCCCTGGCCATAGGCAATAGCGCTCTCTATTCGATAGGCGATAAAACTGCGGCTTCATATGCTTTGCCCCGCCGCCAAAATTACCGTATGATGGCAAACGTCGCACAGGGCACGTCTCATCGTCCGGTGCTATCTATCACCTTCTGCATTTACGGCGGGAAGCGATCTGAACCCCTTGACTCATCCATTCTCCAAAGCGGCAGTCGCCTCGCAGTACTTCCTCTATTTCGGCGTCATGGGCCTTTACCTGCCCTACTTCAATCTTTATTGCTACCATTTGGGGTTTTCGGGGTTCCACATCGGCGCCTTGTCGGCGTTGCGATCGGTGACAATGGTGATCTTTCCGATGGTCTGGGGCACGCTGGCCGACCGGACGAAGGGACGCCGCCCGATTTATATCCTATGCAACACGATCAGCGCGGCCACCTGGGCCCTTTTTTTGTTGACCGAGGATTTTGCGACCATGGCCCTGATCACCGTGGCCTACGGAATCTTCTACTCACCGGTGATCTCGTTTCTGGAAGCCATCACCATGGAAACATTGGGCCGAGAGAAAAAAAGCTACGGCCGGATCCGGCTCTGGGGCTCCATCGGTTTCATCTCGGTGGTGCTGGCCTTCGGAAAGCTGATCGAGGTATTCTCCGTTCAGCTGATCATTTTCTGCATTCTGATCGGTTCGCTGTTGCTCGCCCTGATATCCGCCACGGTGCCCAGCGACCAACGGCCACCCCGATCCTTGCTGACCCACGGGGCCCAGGCGCTTGTGCATCGACGGTCGGTCGTTTTCCTCGGCTGTGGCTTTCTGATGCTGGCCAGCCACGGGGCGTACTACGGTTTCTTCTCTATTCACCTCGAAACCCTGGGATATTCCAGCACCTTTATCGGTTTGAGCTGGGCCCTGGCCTCGTCGACCGAAATTCTGGCCATGCTCTACTCGGAAGCGATCTTCAGCCGATTTAAGCTCGAACGCGTGCTGCTGGCTTCGTTTGCCGCCGCCGCCCTGCGCTGGCTGATCCTGGGAGCCGCATCGTCGCCGGCCGTCATCCTGATGTCCCAGTTCCTGCACGCCATGACGTACGGGACCTTCCACATGGCGAGCATTCTCTACATGGATCGCCTCTCCCCGACGGATGCCAAAAATCTGGGCCAGGCGGTGAATAACGCCCTGACCTACGGCCTCGGATTGATGGTGGGCTTTTTCATCAACGGAGCTCTTTACGGGATGATGGGCTCCTTCGGACTGTTTCAGGTGAGCACGCTGATCGCCCTGGCGGGAGGGGCCGTGTTCGGGGCATTTCAACTGCTGGAGCGCGGCCGGACGCGGGCAGAGGTCAACGAGACGAACCATCGCTCCAACGACGATGACTGAAGAGCGCGGCGGCCGGGGTCAATTCGAAGACGGCGTCTGCAGCGATCAGGATGCCGGCGTTGGTCCAGGTCAGCCGGTCTTCCGGCCAGACGGTCATGTCCGGAAAGGTGAACCCCGACCAGTACGATCCGTCCTCGAAACGCCGGTCGCCGATCCATCCAAGGACGATCCGCGCCGTTTCAATATGTCCCATGGCCGCCAGCGTCAGGGCCAGCTCCGATGTCTCGGCCAGGGCCACCCAGGGCTGGTCCGATACGCAGCGCACGCCCAGGCCTTCGACGACGAACTTCCGCCAGCCGCGCTCGATGCGACGCTCGGCATCCGCCCCGGTCACCGCGCCGGACAGAACCGGATAGAACCAGTCCATCGAATATCGGGATTTGGTCACATTAAACAGATGCGGCTTGGACCGAATGGCATGCCCCAGCCGGCGCAGCGCCGTCTGCCAGCCGGGTCGCGGCCGGCCCAGAACGGAGGCGATCGCCAGCGCACACTTGATGCTCGTGTAGATGGAGCTCGAACCGGTGAGCAGCGCCATCCGGTCGATCTGGCCCCGCGGGCTGATGGCCCAATGGATTTCGCCTTGAGGTGCCTGCAGGCTCAGAGCGAATTCAATCGCCCTGCAGACCGTTTTCCACATCGTGGATAGAAAGTCGACATCACCCGTCAGAAGGTAGTGATGATAAACCCCGACGGCTACGTACGCCGTCATGTTGGCATCCCGCGTCCGGTCCTGCGCGCGGCCCTGGAGATAAGCGCTGTACCAGCTGCCGTCGCACCGCTGGGCGCGGGCCAGCCACTGAAACCCTTTACGGGCCGCTTCCCAGCGGCCGCCAATCCCCAGCCCCATAGCAGCTTCCACGTGGTCCCAGGGGTCGGTTTTCTGCCCGTCGCACCAGGGAATCTCGCCGCTCGGCAATTGAGTCATGGCAATGAGCGCCGCGGGCGCCTCAATGTCGATCGCACGTTCCGGTTCAGGACTGAGTCCGAGGAGTTCCCGTTCCATGTTTCAACGCACCTCTGGGCGAGCGATAAGCCGCATGCAAAAGGGATCGACTGAGGTCATACAAAGGAACCGGCCGCGATGCAAGAGCACGACCTGCGGTTACGCTCCGGTCCCGACTTGACTTCACGGACCGTTTCCAGGTAGTTAAACCACTAACGCCCCCGGTTGCCGATCCCATCGACCCGCGTCGATTTTATCGGCAGCGGGCTCCAATGCGTCCATTCGCCTGGAACGGGCTGACTGAAACCGGCAGCCGGCTGTCAACGGCCGCCATCCGCGGCTTGCGGAGTCGGCTGAATCTATTCTCCCCCGGAGGGGCCGGGGATCGTCCCCCGCCGCCTCCGATGCAGCAATCACCCGTGCTCATCAGAAAGGAGGATTCCATGGCCGAGAGTATCTACAAAGTCATCGAACTGATCGGGACCAGCACCAAGTCCTGGGAGGAAGCGGCGAAGAACGCGGTGGAAACCGCATCCAAAAGCCTCCGAGACTTGCGCGTGGCCGAAATCACCAAACTGGATCTGAAGATCGAGAACGGCAAAGCAACCGCTTTCCGAGCGCGAGTGGCCCTGTCGTTCAAGTATCAGAAGGAGGACTGACGCAGGTGTTCCAGAAGGGTTGACGTCACGGATCTCGAGGCCGGTGAGGAATAAGCTCGCCGGCCTTTCGTTTGACCGTTGCACCGCTCGTTGCCTGCGGGGTTGTTTTCCCATCCCCAGAAAGGATCGCTATGACCTCGAAAGCCTTCCAGGATTATTATCCGGACGACGTGAGCCACTGCTATGGATGCGGCCGCTTGAATCCGCACGGCCTGCAGATCAAAAGCTATTGGGAAGGGGAGGAGAGCGTGTGCCGGTTTCAGCCGCGGCCCTATCATACGGCGATCCCCGGCTATGTGTATGGCGGATTGATCGCCTCTCTCATTGATTGCCACGCCACCGGCACCGCGGCGGCCGCCAAATACCGCGAGGAAGGACGGGAACTCGGGACCGAACCGCCGGTTCGTTTCGTCACCGGCTCGCTGCACGTGGACTATCTGGCGCCGACGCCGATCGACGCCGTGCTCGAGCTGCGGGCGCGCGTCCGGGAGATCAAGGGCCGCAAGGTGAAGCTCGACATCAGCTTGTCGGCCAAGGGCGCGGTGTGTGCCCGCGGGGAAGTCGTTACGGTGCAGATGCCCGCGGACTGGATCGAGAAGCTGGGGCGGAGCAAATGAGTTGAATCCTCATTTTCTCGGAGCCTTCG
>CAZNAX010000032.1:0-23725 GCA_964570965.1 uncultured Desulfatibacillum sp. | reverse complement strand
TTGAGCAGATGGATCTCGTTTTCGGTCGGCTCGGGACGGTGGTCGAAGAGATCCCTCAGCCGCAGGCTGAAACCCTTGTCCGTCAACAGGCAGCCGCCGGCCGGGGCCGGGTAGTCGCTGATGCCGAATTTCTGGGCGAGCGCGATTTGGTCTTTGCGGCCGCGGCCGTGGATGTCGAGCAGGCGCTCTCGGTCCACCAGGCCTTGTTGTTCGGGGATGGTTTCCGGCAGCAGTTTGGCGCTGAGCGGCCGGATGATATGGCCGCCGAGGCCGGAGTGCTTTTCAACGTAGCGCAGGGAGGGTTTGGTCTGGGACATGGGTCGCTGGCCCAGAACCTCTCCGCTGAAGAGGAAATCGAAGCCTTTTGTGCGCATCAGCTCGCCGGCCAGGCGGAACATCAGCGTGTGGCAGTCCATGCACGGATTCATCTGCTTGCCGTAGCCAGCGGGCGGGTTGCGCAGCATGGCCATGTAGTCGGTGAAAATCGGTTTGACGGTCAGCGGGATGCCGGTCAGGCGCGATGCCTTGCGGGCCTTGGCCGATGAAAAAAACGGCGTTTCGAAGGCGACCCATTCAACCTCGATTCCTTGCGCGCGCAGGACCACCCCCGCCAGCATGCTGTCGAGCCCGCCGGAGCAGAGTCCCAGCCCGCGCGCCGTGCGTTTTTCCAAGTCCATATCTCCATCCCTTCTGTCGGCGGCCCAATCCGACTTTGCATCGCCTTAGACCTTCAACTTGACGGATCTGCGATTGCCGGTCTATATGATCGGCCTGCCGGCATCGCCGGCCGGACGGTTTCGAGCCGCCGGCATATAGTAGGTCTGTCGGTTGTGATTTCAACCGGGTTTCAACGGCGAGTGTTCTAAAAAAGAATCAAGGTTTTTCGGAATTGCTTTTTGTGGGAGCGGCATCCTGCCGCGATTATCGTGGCAGGAAGCCGCTCTCCCACAAGGGCGACACTCCGTTGTCGAAAAGATGGCGGAGCGCATCATGAAGAGGATTTTTACCGTTCCGAGTTCACGGGGAAACGTCATGAAACGCAGCGAACGCGCCATTCAAATCCTTGCGGTTCTCAACACGCGTTATCCCCAGGTCAAGACCCAACTGCTTTACCGCAATCCGTTCGAGCTGCTGGTTGCCACGATCCTCTCCGCGCAGTGCACGGACAACCAGGTGAATCGCGTGACGCCCGAATTGTTCAAGCAGATGCGCCGGCCGGAGGATTTCGCGGCCGCATCCACCGCTGACATCGAAAGGATCGTCCGGCCGACCGGCTTTTACCGGAACAAGGCCCGCAATATCAAGGCCTGCTGCCAGGCGCTCGTAGACCATCACGGCGGCCGGGTTCCCCGGACCATCGAGGATCTGGTGCGGTTGCCCGGCGTGGGCCGCAAAACGGCCAACGTGGTGCTCGGCGCCGCGTTCGATACGCCGGGCGTCGTTGTGGACACCCATGTCGCCCGGATATCCAACCGGCTCGCGCTGACCCGGCACAATGACCCCAAGAAAATCGAGCTCGACCTGATGCGGGTCATTCCCCAAAAGGAATGGAGCGACTTCTCCCTGCGCCTGATTTATTTCGGCCGCGAGACCTGCACGGCCCGAAAGCCGAAGTGCCCCGGTTGCCCCTTGGAAACGATATGCCCCTTTCCCCGTAAAACCCCGCAGATCAGTTCCTGACCCCCTCTGGGTCATCCGCGTCAAGCACGAGCACAAACAGAAATAACCAAAGCGCATTGAATGAATGTTATTTTTGGTTATATTTAGTTATATTATGTTTTTTATAACAATTGAAATTGACATCGGCAGCCTTGTGACCTAAATGCATTACCTTGGTTGACATAAAGCACCGAACTTAGGGGTATCATGTATGGCTAAACTCCTTTCGACCCGCGAAGTTTCCAAGTTCCTCAACGTGAACGAAAAAATGGTTTACACCCTCGTCTCGGAGAAGGGGCTGCCGGCTACCAAGATCACCGGCAAGTGGCTGTTCCCCCAACACCTGGTCGAGCAGTGGGTGGAGGCCAACACTATCAATTTCCCCAAAAGGGACGTGGGGGCGGTCCCCTACAAAGGCCTGCTGGTCATCGCCGGGAGCAACGATCTGCTGCTGGACCGGGCCATCACGCTGTTCAACACCATGACCTCCGAGCACCTGGCGGTGTTCGGCAATCTGGGCAGCATGGGCGGCTTGCGCGCGCTGCGCCGGGATTTGTGCCACCTTGCGGCCAGCCATCTGCTCCAGGAAGACGAAAGCGAGTACAATTTCGCCTATGCGTCGGAGGAGCTGGGAAACCTGCCGGCGGTGGTGAATTTCTGCCGGCGCGAGCAGGGCATCATCGTCCAGAAGGGCAACCCCAAAAAAATTGCGAGCGTTGCGGACCTCGGCAAGCCGGGGCTGCGGATCGTCAACCGGCCCCTGGGGACCGGCACGCGCCTGCTGCTCGACCGGGAGCTGAACAAGGCCGGCGTCAAAGGCGAAAAAATCGAAGGCTATACCCACGAGGTGCAGCGTCACCTGGACGTCGGCCTCGATGTTTTATCCGGCCGGGCCGACGCCGGACCGGGGATCCGGCCGGTGGCGGCGCTGCTCAAGCTGGGGTTCATCCCGCTGCGCTGGGAGCGCTTCGACCTGATGGCCTCCAAGGAGCGCTTTTTCGATGAAGGCGTCCAGCGGTTCCTGGGGCTGCTGCACGAGCCCAAGTTCCACCGCATGGTCAAGGACGGCCTGGAGGGCTACGATCTCAGTCTGACCGGCAAGATGGTGTTCCCGCATAATTCGAAGAAAGAAACCGAAGAAACCTGATCGGGAAAAGGAGGAAACTATGAAAAGGTCGCGCCGAATGGTTTTCACCGTCATGTTCATGGCGCTGCTGGGGCTGGCCCTGGCGGCTTCGGTCGATGCGCAGGACAAGGTTCTTTTGATGGCCACGACCACCAGCACCGAGGACACGGGGCTGCTGAACGTCATCGGGGCGGAATTCAAAAAAGCGAGCGGCATCGACCTGCGCTGGACCGCCACCGGCACCGGCAAGGCGCTCAAGCTGGGCGAAGACTGCAACGTGGACGTCTTGATGGTGCATGCCCCGGGCGCCGAGAAGAAGTTTGTGGAGGCGGGCTTCGGCCTGAACCGCCGGGAGATCATGTACAACGATTTCATCATCATCGGGCCGGCCGCCGACCCTGCCGGCATCAAGGGCAAGAGCGTTAAGGACGCCCTGCAGGCCATTCAAGCCAAGAAAGCCAACTTCGTCAGCCGCGGCGACAAGTCCGGCACTCACATGATGGAACTCGATCTGTGGAAGGCCGGAGGAGGGGTGGTCCCCGAAAAAGAGGGTTGGTATGCCCAGGCCGGGCAGGGCATGATTGCCACCATCACCATCGCCGCCGAAAAGAACGGTTACACCCTGGCCGACCGCGGCACCTACATCAAATACGAGAACAACATGAAAGGCAACCCGCCGCTCAAGATCCTGGTCGAGGGCGACCAGTTGTTGTTCAATCAGTACAGCGTCATCGCCGTGAACCCGGCCAAGTGCAGCAAGGCGAAGCTCGATTTGGCCACGAAATTCAGCGACTGGATTGCCGGGCCGCAGGGCCAGAAGGTGATCCGGGAATTCAAACTGCAAGGCAAACCTCTGTTCACCGCGAACGCCAAATGAAACGATAGCACCAAATACCAAACACGAAACACCCATACCCGCATTCACATGGACTTTCTGGTTCAAGGATTCTTGAGGGCGATCGAACTGCTGTTTGCCGGAGACGCGGAAACGTTTTCGGCCATTAGCGCCACGCTGGTGGTGGCCGCCTATTCTCTGGCGGCCACGCTGGCGATGGGGTTGCCGCTCGGTTTCTGTTTGGGATATTTTGAGTTCAGGTTCAAGAAGCAGGTGCGTGTGGTGGTGGACACGGCGCTTTCCCTGCCCACCGTATTCATCGGTTTGGTGGTCTACGCCTTCTTCACCAACCGGGGGCCTCTAGGTGAATGGGGCCTCCTTTTCACCCTGCCCGGCATCGCCGTCGGGCTGACCATTCTGGCGCTTCCGATTGTGGTTGCCTTGAGCGCGACGGCCGTGGAAAGCATGGACCGTCTCCTGCGCGTGGCCTTGATCTCCCTCGGCGCCAACCGGCGCCAAGTTTTCCTGAGCACCCTCTGGGAGGCGCGGCTTTCAATTCTGGCGGCTGCCCTCACGGCTTTCGGCCGTGTCATGACCGAAGTCGGCATCGCCATGATGGTGGGCGGCAATATCAAGTGGCAAACCCGCACCATCACCACCGCCATCGCGCTGGAGACCAACAAGGGCGAGTTCGCCATGGGTATCGCGCTGGGCCTCGTGCTTCTTTTGATCGCTTTCACCGTCAACGTGTCGGTGTCTACGCTGCGCAAAAGGTATTGAAGTGGGCGTACCGCTCTATTCAATACGAGACCTCGTCCATGTGTACCGCGGGCAGCCGGTTTTGAGATTCGACCGGATCGAGATTCCGACCGGCTCCATCGTCGGAGTGATCGGGCCGAACGGCAGCGGAAAGAGCACGTTTTTGAAACTGGCCGGATTCGTCGAAAAACCCACTGCCGGGGAGATCGTATACAACGGTAGGCCTGCGGCTCCCTTTGCTCCGGAGGTGCGTCACAAAGTCAGCCTAATGCCGCAGGAACCCTTTCTGATGAAGCGCACCGTGCTGAACAACGTTGCCTACGGTCTGAAGATCCGCAAGGACCTCGACCGGCTGGAGACGCGCATCCAAACGGCCCTGTCCTGGGTCGGGCTCGATGCAAAAGAATTCGTCAAACGGCCCTCCTATGCACTCTCCGGGGGGGAGGCGCAACGGGTGGCATTGGCCGCACGCTTGATCCTGAAGCCCGAGGTCCTTCTGCTGGACGAACCCACGGCCAGCATCGACGCGTTGAGCGCGCAGCTCATCAAGGACGCCGCGCTAAAAGCGCGGAGCGAATGGGGAACGACGCTGATCATCGCCAGCCACGACTGGCAGTGGCTTTATGGCGTATGCGACCGGGTCGTTCATCTGGTGAGAGGCCGGCTCATGGGGACGGGGCGCGAAAACATCATTTTCGGGCCCTGGGAGCCGGGCGCGAACGGGCTATGGGGCAAAGTGCTCTCCGACGGGCAGCGCATCCTGGTGCAAAAGCCGCCGGAGGTCCTTTCAGCGGCGGTCATCGATCATGCGGCCATTGTTCCGGCCGAGCGGCCCCTTCCGAAGGCAAATAACCACGTAAGCCTAACCGGCCTGATCACACGCCTGGCGCTGGAAAAAGCCTCCGGCGACATCATCGGCTCGGTTCTGGTCGCCAATCTGCCGTTTACGGCAACTCTGACCGAAAGCGAGGTTCACGAACACGGGCTCTACCCCGGGCGCCGCGTGCATCTCCTGTATGATATCACTTCCGTTAGGTGGTTTTAGCCGATGAAAATCTATCTGGGTTTTGATGACACCGACAGTCTCGATTGCGAGTATGGAACCGGAAAAGTCGCGCGATGGTTTGGCGACGAACTGCCGGAAGGCTGCCGGCTGTGGGGCGTGGTGCGGCAGCAGCTGCTGGTGGATGACGCCATCCCCTATACCTCCCACAACAGCTCGGCCTGCCTCGTTATTGAGGCATCCCGCAACGGCGACCTGGTCAGCGAGCTGCGCGAACGGGCCGAGCACCATCTCGAACGTTATGCTGCCGACGGCAGCGATCCCGGTCTTTGCCTGGCCGCAGAAGGCGCTCCGGGGTTGACCGGGCTCATGGAGTTCGGTCTGACGTGTACGCATTCGGTGGTGACCCAGGGAGACGCCCTGCGCGCCTGTACCGGAATTCATCTGTCCGGGCATGGGGGCACCCAGGACGGGATCATCGGAGCCGCGGCCGCCGTGGGGCTGACCGCCGCCGGATGGTATGGGCGATTCATTGAATTAGGGCACCTGCGCCGGCTGCCGTCCGAACTGCCGGTGGGTGAACTGGAAGAACAGGGCATCCGGATCATGGCCATGGACCGCGACGCTCCCATCCCAAGGCCCGGGGACTGCGTGCGGACCCAAAACTGGGTGCGGCCGCGTCTGCTGGGCGGCCAGCCGGTCCTGCCAGTCATCCAGCAGGCCCACGGCGTATGGGCAACCATGGGCAGCCGCCGGGGCCGCAAGAACACCGGTCACGCGCCCACCGGCTCTTGATGCCCCTTCCGCCTCCGGCCCGGCGCCTTTGCGATTTTCCGATAGGCCTTGAAAAAAATCATCAGCTTCTGCGCCTGCTGCTGCATGTATTCCGCCCACAGCGATAGCGCCTCTTCGCCTTCCGAGGTCAGGTGGTAGACCCGCTTGGCCGGCCCGGCGCCTTCCGTTTTCCATTCAGAGGTTACCAGGCCGGCCGCCTCAAGGTCTCTCATGTGGCGGTAGATCATGCCGGGCGGAGCTGGCCCCTCCACAAAGCCGAACTCCTGAATATTCTGGATGATCTCGTAGCCGTAGGAGGGCTTCCGTTTCAAGCTCATGAGGATGGATGGCTGGATGAAGCGCTCGGCTTTGCCCGAGCCGGCCTGCCGTTTCGGATGGCGTCCTAAGAATTTTCTTGACATATATCCTCCAAGGATATATATGGATGATAAAGCTGTTCCGATTTTGGAAAGTATAGCTCAGGAGGGCACACCATGGCGACGAAAATTTTTGTGCGCGAGCGACGCAAGGTGGAGAAGGGCGAAAAAAAGCCGCGATTTCGCGTGGTCGGCGTGACCGGTGGGGATCTGAAAATCTATGCGGAGCATTTCCGCAAGAAGGAGCTTGAGCAGATCGCCCAAGAAAGCGGTGCCGCCATCGTCTGGCTGGATGCCGGCAAAGGCAAGGGCGACGGCGAGGACAAAGGGGAGCACAAATCCAAAAGGCGATCCGCTTCTACTGGTGAATGATGGTCCCGACGTGTTTGCCCGCCAGCGCGTCCCAGATGTGCTCGGGGTGGTTCAGGGCGTCGATGATTTGAAACTCCTTGAGGCACTTGGCCCGCTGGAGCAGGGTAATCACCGGACGCTCGACGATGAGGTCGTCCAGATTTTTCCTCAGCAGCGCTTTGGCAGAGATGCGTCTGAAGAACTTCAGGCTCGATCGTTTTGAGGCCGGCACTTTTTTAGGGTCCTGGTCGTAAAGGCCCTTTTCGTCCTTGAGGTAGATCAGGCTCCTGGCTCCGATGTTCTCGGCCAGAAGAAATGCGCCGCAGTCCGTGCGGTGCGGCGGAATCGAGCCGAACTCCGGCGGGTGCTCGAAAAACCCGTAGGGCGGAATGCCGTAGGTGATCGGCAGAAAGCCGAGGCGGCAGAACATGGTCAACTGCTCCAGGTTGTCGCCGTGACCGATTTTCACCCCCCCGTGCTTGGACAGCAGAACAGATAATATTTCCGCGTTCTGCCATGACACCTTGTCGCCGAGCTTGGACAGCACGCCCGGCGGCATCCCCAGGTCCACGCCGATGCTGTAGACGTGTCGCGCGCGTGTTCCGCCCCCGGTCATCAGCAGGATTTTGTACTGGTCCTTGGCCTTAATGAGCACGTCGAGGATGGGCAGCAGCGCCTTGGCGCCGCGGTCCATGATGCTTTGGCCCCCGATCTTGATGACGTTGATGTCGGGGTGCATTCGGAAGTATTCCTTGGCTTCCGTGCGCTGGAGCAGCTTTTTGCTGACCAGCGATTCCCCCATCAGATCCGAGTCGATGTGCAGTCTTCCCGTTACCCCTTTTTCCTTGATCAGTCTCGGCATCGGCGGTTCCTTTTGTGGCCATAAAGTCACCCGCTCTATAGTGGCTATTCTTGCAGCTTGTCAAGGCTTTCAGCCGATACTCCTCCCATTCGCGCTGGTAAGACATCAGCCATGCCGGCCTTGATCGACCGGCATCCCAGCTTACAGAGAGCAAGGCCGCTGTTGACTTGTGGTCGGGAATTGGCGTTAATCAGCAACTGGAGGCTGGTTGAAATATGTGGTTAAGGAGAGCTTTTTGAATTATTTAGCCCATCTGTTTTTTTCCGACTCCGGAGAGGAGGCCCTTCTCGGCAGCCTGCTGGGGGATTTCGTCAAGGGAAACCCTGTCGGTCGTTTCCCTCCAGCGGTGGCGGATGCAATTTTTTTTCACCGCAAGATAGACTCGTATTCAGACAGGCACATTATCACCCGCCGGAGCCGGAAGCGCATCAGCCCAGCGAGGCGGCGTTTCGCGGGAGTCATCGTCGATGTGGTCTACGACCACTTCCTGAGCCGGCATTGGCCGCAATTCAGCCCGGTTGATTTGAAATCCTTCGTCGGCCGGGTTTACTCCGTTTTAGGCAGAAACAGGGCGCACCTGCCGGAGCGGCTTCGTCGGGTTCTGCCGCATATGATTGCGGAAAATTGGCTGGGTAGTTATTGCCAATTGGAAGGGGTGGGCCACGCGCTCGACCGCATCGCCGGTCGACTGTCCCGCGGCGGGGCGTTCAAGGGTGCGGTTGCTGAAATCGTAGCCAACTACGAGGCCCTTGAGAACGACTTTTTATTGTTCTTTCCCGACCTTTCAGTTTTTGCGCGGAATGGAACCAAAGGCAGCAGGTGAGTGCGGACAAACAGGCGGCCGGATAGCCTGTCGGAATGGTCAGTGAAGCTTGGACGGGTCGCACCGGAGGCCGTTCGGCCACAGCGGGTCGTGAGTACATACCATGAGGGTCGCCCGGACAAACGCCTCGGGTCGATGCAGGAAATGCCGGATCAGTTCGTCGGCACTATGTGCGCAGGCCAAATCCCAAAGCGCCCTGCGCGCTGAGTCCCAGAGCGCTTCCTGGAGCTCTTCTTGGTCGGGAAAGGCGCGTTGCATCAGCTTGATGACCGCACGGCCCCAATTAGTCAGCCATTCCGGGCCGCTGTAAGAATCTCGTCGAAAGGCGGCGTCCAGCGAATCAATCAGAAGCAGGCACAGGTTGATCTCGTTCATGCAGGGATGCTACCTCCAGCAGCGGGGTTGAATTCAACTGGCAATAGCAGCCATCGCTTCGACCGCTGCATCGATTTCAGCCTTGGTGGTAAACGGCCCGAGGCTGAAGCGCACGGCTCCCTTCTCAAGTGTGCCTAGCTCCTGGTGAACGAGGGGGGCGCAGTGCAGGCCCGCCCGCACGGCGATGCCGAAATCCCCGTCCAGGATGGCTCCGACGTCTTCGGAGTGGCGGTTCGCCACCGTGCAGGTCAATACCGGCAAATGGTGTTCGAGGCGCTCGGCGCCATATAATCGCAACCGAGGCAATTCCCGGAGGCCGTCTATGAGTTTTCTCAACAGAGACATTTCCCGGACATAGGATGCGGTATAGGATTGATCTACGTAATCCAGACTTTCCTCCAAACCCAGAATCCCCAAGAGGTTGATGGTGCCGGCTTCCAGGCGATACGGATACTCCAGGGTATGGTAGGGGTTTCTGGAATCGATTCCTGTGCCTCCAAACCGGCTGGGCTCCGGATCGAGTCCCGGGGCGAGAACCAGTCCGCCGATACCGGTCGGTCCGAGCATTGACTTGTGGCCCGTGAAGGCGATCGCCTGTACACCCCAGTCTTTGACTCGAATGGGAACCACGCCGGCGCTCTGGGAAGCATCCAGCACGAGGGGAATTCTCCGGCTCCGGCAGACAGCGGCGATCTCTTCGACCGGCTGCACCGTGCCGAGCACGTTGGAGGCATGGGTCAGGATGACCAGTCTGGTGGCTGATTTGATAGCGGCGGAGACCTGATCGGGTTCGATGAAGCCGTCCGGATTGAACGGCACCAGATCGAAGCTGATCCGCCCTTCCCGCTGCAGGTGGTGCAGCGGCCGCAGTACGGAGTTGTGCTCCAGCCGCGAGCTTACCACGTGGTCGCCCGGTCGCAGCAGACCTTGAATAAGCAAATTGAGCGCATCGGTGGCGTTGTAAGTGAAGCAGACCCGATGGGTGTCATCCGCCCCGAAGAAGCGGCAGATTTTCTTTCGAACGGCAGAAACCGCTTCTTCGGCTTCGATGGCCCGATCGTAGCCGCCCCGACCGGGCGATGCGCCGATCTGCAAATAGCGCTCGAGGGCGCGCCGCAGGCATTCGGCCGGCTTCGGGAAGGAGGTGGCAGCATTGTCGAGGTAAATCATTTTGTTGTTGCCAGCTATCGGCGCCTGTTCAACTGCAGGTTTTGGGGTTGGGCAGTCCGGCCAGCCGCCGGGCTCCCTGCTTGAGGCCTTCCGGAAAAAGCCCCTCCAGCTCCAGCAGGCGGAGGCCGGTTCCCTGCCGGAGCTGGTTGTTCAACGGTGCTCGGCCGTTGTAGGCGTAGAACTCGCGCAGGAAACGGACCACCTGCCAGTGTCGGCCTGTGATCACTGCAATGCCGCTCTCATGGGCCAGCGCCTCGAAGATCGCCTCCGACCAACTATCGAAATCCTCTAAAAAACCTTCATCGTCGAAAGCAATCTCCTGGTCGGCGAACCTGCGCACCCGACGGCCATGGGGTTTCCCCTCTTGCGGTGGGGGTGCGTTCATCGTCGGTCCGTTAAGCAGCCGCCAGCGCCGCCTTGATTTTCTGCGGCGTTGCAGGCAGTTCGCAAATCCAGACGCCGGTAGCATTCTTGATGGCGTTGATCACCGCCGGTGCGGTCGGCACCAGGCACATCTCGCCGACGCCGGTGGCACCCAATGGACCCTTGGGTCGGGGAGTTTCCCGGATGATGACTTCCATATCGAAACTGTCCCGGATGGTGGGGAATTTGAAAGTGACCCAATCCTTGGTCTTGCCGGCCACGTATTCCTCACGCAGGGCGAAGCCGACCCCCTGGTCCATGCCGCCTTCGAGCTGGCCGGTCAGGTTCAGCGGATTGATCACCGGGCCCGCGTCGACCGCAGTGGTCATCTTGAGGATCTTCACCCTGCCGGTTTCGGTGTCGACTTCAAGCTCGACCATCTGTACGGCATGAACCTGGGACTCGAAGGAAGGACCCTGACCGGTTTTAGGGTCCAGCGGGCCGACTTCTTCGTTTTTTTTGCGACCCACAAAGCGTTTGGATCTGCCGGCGGCCTCCAACGCTACAGATGTTTTAGCTCCGGTTTCTTGCATGGCCGCCTTGAGCTGCTCCAAGGCAATGATCAAGGCGTTTCCGATCATGTAGGTGACGCGGCTCCCCGCCGCCGGCCCGCTGGCAGCCGTGTTGCCCGTGTCGCGGGTGTGCAACCGGACACGGTCCAGAGGGATTGCCATGAACTCGGCCGTGAGCTGCGTCAGCATGGAGTCGTTGCCTTCGCCGGGGTCGGCGGCGGCGGCATACACGCTGATGCCGCCGTCGAAGTCGAGTTCCACGGCGGCCACGGAGGTATCCCCGGGCATCCCGATGCCGAAGGCGCCGGTGCCCAGCCCGACGCCGCGCTTGACCTTACCCGATTGAGCCGCCTCAGCCTCCTTGACCGCGCGCTGGTAGTGCGGCCGCATGGCCTCCATTAGCTCCGGAAAAGGCCATTCCTGCACCACCCGGCCGGTCGATTTGCTCTGGCCCGGTTTCAAGGAGTTCTGCAGCCGAAAGTCGAACGGATCCATCCCCAACTTGTCAGCCAGCATGTCCATGGCGCATTCCAGCGCGAAGTTGGCCTGCGGCGGCCCTGCGCCCCGGGCCGCGCTGCCCCACGGGTTGTTGGTGTACACCTGTCTCCCGCGGGCCTGAACGTTGGGAATGTGGTATGAGCCCGAAAGCATCAAGAGAGCGCGGTTGATCACCACATGGCCGATGGAATGGTAGGCCCCGTTGTCCACCACGAAGTCGTTGCAGTAGGCCGTGAGGTTGCCCTGACGGTCGGCTGCCAGCTTCACCTGCATGTCGAAGGCGTGGCGCTTGGAGGTCATCAGCATGCTCGCGGCCAGGCTGGGAATGTAGCGGACCGGCCGTTTGAAATGGATGGCGGCCGCACCGGCGATGCCCTCTGAGATTATATCGACCTTGATCCCGAACTGCCCGCCGGAGTGAGCCTCGAAGTAGCGCATGTTCTCCCATCCGAGGGCGCTCTGCAGCATGCCAAGATGGTAGTGGATGTTGATGCTGCGGCCAATGATCACCAGCTGGTCGTCGCCTCCGGTTTCGTCCTTCTCCCAGTAGGCGATCGTGGCTTCAGGCTCCAGCGGCGCCTGGTGGTTGACCTGGGTTTTGAAGCGGGCCGCGATTACCGCAGCCGACTTCTTCAGGGCCTCTTCCGCATTCCCCTTGATCTGGGGCTGTTCGAAACACAAGTTTGGAATGTCGTCGTGCAGAGGCACCGCAGAGGATAGAGCGGCATCCGGGTCATTGAGAACGGGCAACGATTCGAGTCGGACCTGCACTTTGGACAGGGCGGCTTCGGCATTCATGCGCGTGTCTGCGGCCACCGCGAGGATGGGGTCTCCTATGTACCGGACTTTGTCCCTGCACAGCACGGGGCGGTCCGCCACCAGGTATTTCAGGATGTTGGTGCCCTTGACGTCGGCCGCCGTCAGCACCCCGGCCACCCCCGGCATCTTCTCGGCCTCCGATGCGTCGATGGAAACGATGCGCGCATGCGGCAGGCTGCTGCGCAGAACCGCCAGCTCGAGCGCCCCCTTGATGTGGTAGTCCGCTGTAAAGTAGGCGGTGCCGCAGGCCTTGGCCATGGAAGAGGGGCGCGGATGGGAGACCCCCATGATCCCCTTGGCGGCTTGGGGCCGGACGGAGTCCGGAGTGAGTTCGCCGCGCAGAAAACGCCCGGCCAGCTGGACGGCTTCGATGATCTTTTTGTAGCCGGTGCAGCGGCAAAGGTTCCGGCGCAGGGCCTGTTTGATATCTCCGGCCGTGGGATTCGGGTTTTCGTCCAGCAGCACCTTGGCGGCCATGATCATCCCGGGCGTGCAGAACCCGCATTGAATAGCACCGGACAGAACGAACGCCTCCTGGATGAGGTGGGGGTTGTCCGGCGTGCCCAGCCCCTCCACCGTGATGACGTCGGCCCCTTCCAGGTCGGCCACCCGCGTCAGGCAGGAGTGTACCGCTTTGCGGTTCACCACTACCGTGCAGGCGCCGCATTGGCCCTTGCGGTCGCAGGATTGCTTGGCCCCTGTCAGCCGCAGGTCCTCCCGCAGCAGATCAAGCAGAACGGTTTCCGCGTCGACGATCAGCTCGCGCCAGGTTCCGTTCACACGCAGTCGAATTTTTTTCATCCTGTCTCCTCTTCTCCTGGTTTTCGAACACCCGTCCGGTTCGCCGTCATTTTACGTCGGCATCTATGACACCCTATGAATTTAACCTGTCGCTTGCAATGACGATCATTCGGATTGCATGAACGGGTAGCGGTAATCCGTGGCAGGCACAAAGGTCTCCTTGATCGTGCGCGGGCTGACCCAGCGCAGCAGATTGAGCAGGGTGCCAGCCTTGTCGTTGGTCCCCGAGGCCCGGCCGCCTCCGAAGGGCTGCTGGCCGATCATGGCGCCGGTCGGCTTGTCGTTGATGTAGAAATTGCCGGCGGCGTTCACCAGTAGTTGCTTGGCGGTTACAACGGCCTGACGTTCGCGGGCGAAGATGGAGCCGGTCAGGGCGTAAGGCGAGGTCTGATCGCAGATCCGTAGGGTTTCCTCGTAGCGGTCGTCATCGTAGACGAAGACGGTGAGCACCGGGCCGAAGATCTCCTCCGCCATGGTCTTGAAATCTGGTTTCGCGGCGACGATGACGGTCGGATGGATGAAGTAGCCCGTGCGGTCGTCATAGCTGCCCCCAACGATGATCTCGGCGTCGGGGGATTTGCGAGCGTACTCGATGTAGCCGACGATTTTGTCGAAGGCGGCCCGGTCGATGACGGCATTGACGAAATGAGAGAAGTCTTCCGGCGGGCCCACCCGAATGGAGCCGATCATCTCCAACAGCGGCTCTTTCAGCAATTTCCACATCGATCGGGGGATGTAGGCCCGGGATGCGGCTGAACATTTCTGGCCCTGGTACTCGAAGGCCCCGCGCACCATGGCGACGGCCACCGCTTGAACGTCGGCGGAAGGATGGACGAAGATGAAATCCTTGCCCCCGGTTTCGCCCACCAGCCGCGGATAGCTGCGGTAGGCGTCGATATTGGCGCCGACGGTTTTCCAGATCTCCCGAAACACTTGGGTTGACCCCGTGAAATGCACCCCGGTCAACTCGGAATGCTTCAACAGGACCGGACCGACCTGGCTGCCCAGGCCCGGCACAAAATTGATGACGCCTTCGGGCAGCCCGGCTTCATGAAAGATCTGCATCAGGTGATAAGCGGAATAAACCGCGGAGGACGCCGGTTTCCAGATGACGGTGTTGCCGAGCAGAGCGGGTGCGGCGGCCAGGTTGACGCCTAACGCGGTGAAGTTGAATGGTGAAATCGCGAGGACGAAGCCCTCCAGGGGTCGGTACTCCATCTGGTTCCAGACGCCGGCGGAAGAGATGGGCTGCAGGCCGAACACGCGGGTCGCATTCCAGCAGTAGAACCGCAGGAAATCGGCGCTTTCGCAGGCGGCGTCGATCTCGGCCTGATAGACGTTCTTGCCTTGGCCCAGCATGGTGGCGGCGTTGATCCGCATGCGGTGGGTTCCCGCGATCAGATCGGCGGCTTTTAAGAAAATCGCCAGACGGTCCGCCCAGGCCATGGCAGCCCAGGCTTTGGAACCCTTACGGGCGGCGTCGACGGCCAAGGCGGCTTCTTCGGGGCCTGCCATGTGGTAGGTGGCCAGGCGGTGGCGGTGGTCATGAGGTACGATGCAGGCGGCGGTCCGGCCGGTACGCACCTCGCGGCCGCCGATGATCAAGGGGATATCGATTTCCTGGCTTCTGAATTCGCTCAGAGTGGAGGATATGCGGCGTCGCTCCGGGCTGCCCGGCGCATACGCCAGAGTGGTTTCGTTCTGAGGCGGATCGATGGTGATGGCAGCGTTCAGCATGGCATTGTCCATTCTTCTTGTTTGTAGTTTCGAACCGGCATTCTCGGCATGCCGGCGGGCCTATGCATTTAAAGTAGGGTCATCGGCTGAAACTTCAACCGGTGTCTATTTTTTCGATGCACACGGCGCAGGCTTTGTATTCCGCCGTCAGCGTCGAGGGGTCGAACGCCGGGTTCGTCAGCCAGTTTGCGCAGGTGTCGCGGAAGTGGAACGACATCCACACCAGTCCTCTGGGAACCTGAGGGGTCACTTTAGTCTTGATTTCGACCTGTCCCCGGCGGGATCGGACGCGAATCCTTTCGCCGTTGCGGATGTTCAGTTCCGCAGCGTCCTGCGGAGAGATATCCGCCGTCTCTTCGCCCAGGATGTCGTTCAGGCCTTCGCAGCGGCCGGTCTGGGTTCGAGTGTGGTAGTGGGCCAGGCGCCGGCCGGTACTCAGCACCAGAGGATAGTCTGCACAGGGCTCTTCAGCCGGAGGCGTCCAATCCACGGGGGTGAAGATTCCGAGGCCGCAGGTAAACTGGCCGTCCTTGTGCAGGAAGCAGGTCCCTTCATGGCTCTCATCGGGACAAGGCCATTGCAGCCCATCGCCCTCCAGGCGGTGATACTTGATCCCGCACAGCTGCGGCGCCAGCACCGAGATTTCGTCGTCCCAGAGTTCGCGTGCGTCGTCGGCGGCCCAGGTATGCCCCATGCGCTTGGCCAGCTCCCGGAAGATCCACCAGTTGGGTTTGGCCAGGCCGGGCGGTGGGCTCGCCGTGCGCACCCGGCTGACGCGGCGCTCGCTGTTGGTGAAGGTGCCGTCGTTCTCGCTCCAGGCCGCGGCCGGCAGAACGACGTGGGCGAAGCGCGTCGTTTCGTTGGGGAAGATGTCCTGGGCCACCAGAAATTCGGCTGACGAAAGCTCATGCTCCACCTTGCGGATGTCCGGTTCTGTGTTGGCCAGGTTTTCGCCGAACACGTAGAACCCGCGGACCCTGCCTGTGGTCAGCCCCTCCATCATCTGCGGAATCATGAGTCCGGGTTTTTCGGGGAGGCTTGTTACCCCCCATGCCTGGGCGAACTTTGCCCGGTAGGCCGGGTCCATCACGGACTGATATCCGGGAAACACATTGGGAAGAGCACCCATGTCGCAGGCGCCTTGAACGTTGTTCTGCCCGCGCAGGGGGTTGACACCGCCGCACTCCATGCCGAGGTTCCCCAGCAGCATCTGCAGGTTGGCGACGGACTGCACGTTGTGCTTGCCGCAGGTGTGCTCCGTGATGCCCAGGGTGTAGCAAAGCATCATGGGTTGGACCGAGGCGATCCGCCGGGCGACGTTCCGGATCATTTCGGCGTCGATGCCGCAGATTCCGGCAGCGCGCTCCGGTGGATACGCTTGAACGGCTTGCGCCAGCCGGTCGAAATCGATCGTGCAGGACTGGACGAACTTGCGGTCGTAAAGGTCCTCCGCAATCAACACGTGCATCAGCGCGTTGAGAAAGGCGATGTCCGAGCCCACGCGGATGGGCACATGCAGCGTGGCCAGGTCCGCCAGCGCGTGCCGACGGGGGTCCACCACGATGAGCTGGGCTCCCTTGAGAACCGCATTCTTCACGAACGTGGCCGCCACGGGATGGGCCTCCACCATGTTGGACCCGATCACCATGAACATCCTGGCCCTGGCGAACTCGCTGAAAGAATTGGTCATGGCACCCGATCCGAACGCGGCCGCCAGACCGGCGACCGTCGGGGCGTGTCAGGTTCGCGCGCAGTGATCGATGTTGTTGGTGCCGATCACTGCGCGAAAGAGCTTCTGCATCTGGTAGGAGTCCTCGTTGATGCTGCGGGCGCAGCTGACCCCGGCAATCGCATCCGGCCCGTGGTCGTTCATGATCGCTGCCAAACGGGCGACCACCAAATCCAGCGCCTCATCCCAGCCGGCCTCCCTAAAACGGCCGTTATCGCGAATCAGCGGAGTCTTGAGGCGCTCCTCGGAATAGATGAAGTCGTAGCCGTAGCGGCCCTTCACGCACAGCCGGCCCCGGTTGGGCTGCGCGTCCTCAACGCCCGTCACCCGCACGATCCTGCCGTCCTTCACATGCAGCAGTTGCTGACATCCCACCCCGCAATAAGGGCAGGTAGTTCTGATCCGTTTCACCTCCCATGGACGCCACCGGTAGCGGGACTTTTTGTCTACCAGAGCCCCTACCGGGCAAGCTTGGACGCATTCCCCGCAGAAAACGCAGTCGGAGTCATAAAGGGGCCTGTCGCCGGCAGCGACGATGCGGCTTGCGCTACCCCGGTATCCGTAGCTGATGGCCCGGTTCACCTGGACTTCGTTGCAGGCCTGGACACAGCGCCCGCAAAGGATGCAGCGGGAGAAATCTCTCACCACCATGGGGTTGACCGTTTCAGGGACCGGGTATTTAGACGGGGCTTCAAACCGCATTCCGCTCACCTGGTAGCGGTACGCCAGGTCCTGGAGGCGGCAATCGCCCCATGCCGGGCAAAGATCTGCCGTGCCTTCGGTCTGTTGAGCCTCCAGCTGGAACCCGGTCCAGTCGGCCGCGTCTTTGGGTGCGCAGGCTGCGCAGTTATGGTTACCGGATGCCAGCAGCAACTCGAGAGTCATCTTGCGGGCGGCAACCACACGAGGCGATTCGGTCAGCACGTCCAGGCCCTCCGCGACGGGGGTCGAGCAGGCCGTCACCAGCGAACGGGCGCCTCGCACCTCCACGACGCAGATCCGGCAGGCGCCGGTCGGGGTGGCTTCTTTTAGGTGGCACAGGGTCGGAATGTAGACCCCGGCGGCCTGCGCCGCCTCAAGGATGGTCTGCCCCGGCGTGAAAGACGCCTCGTGGTGGTTCAACGTGAAGGCGTGATCCCTCATTCTTATCTCCTGGTGTTTCGGTTGATAGGGATCCGATTCTGCTCCATGCGGAATGTTTCCAGGCGATTCAGCACGGCAGTCCGGTTCCTGGGATATATCAAAAATAGCATATGCTCATCTCAAAAAATCCCGGGATGCCGAACGCCGCATGCCGTCCGCCCCGGGATACGATGGCGTTGCGACCTTTGGCGAACCTAGCTCATTTTGGTGACGGTGACGAAGTGCTCCTGCATGGCGATGCCGCCGCCCGCCGGGTCCCATAGATCGAGCCCGCCCAACATAAAGCGGTTGTCGGCCAGCCCCTTGCCGAAGGCCCGGCTTTCCGTGGGCAGCCGATGGCCGAAACCGTGCACCACGAACACGGCCTCGGGATGGATCAGCGGCGTAACCTTGGAGGCGATGGTCTCGGAGTAGCCGTTGCGGCTGACCGTGACCCGCTCGCCGTCGCCGATTTTGAGTGCGGCCGCCGCCTGGTCGTTGATCCAGAGCACGTTTTCCGGCATCTGTTCGAAGAGCATGGGGTTGTTGACGGTGTGCCCTTGGGTGTGGAGCGCGCAGCGTCCGAAGGTCAGGCGGAACTGGCCGTCGGCCGGGCGCTTCGGCGGGGAGTAGGGTTTGAGCGAAGCAATTCCCTGGCTTTCAAGCTTTTCGGAGATAATTTCCATCTTTCCACTGGGGGTCGGAATCTTCATTTCCTCCGGTTTGGCGTACTTTGGGGCTTCCGCCAGATTGACGAACCCGGTGGCCTGGAAGTCCTCCGGTCGGACGCCGGTGTCCTTGAGCTGGTAGTTCCATATGGCTTCGATGGAATCGAACGCAAGCTCTTTGATCCCCAGTCGTTTCGCGAGGCCGCATAGGATTTCCCAGTCCGCGCGGGTGTCGAACCGCGGCGGCACGGCACGCTGCCGGATGAAGAAATGGGGTTTCAACCCGTTCTTGCAGGCAAGGATGCTTTCGCGTTCGAGATAAGGAGACAGCGGCAGCACCACGTCCGAGTTCCATGCGGTATCCGACCAGGTGAAGCTGACGGACAGCAGGAAATCCAGCTTATCGAATTTTTGCAGGAGGCGGTCCGGGTCAGGGAACCCCATGAGCGGATCGTGGCGATAGGCGATGTAGGCTTTGATCGGGTAGGGATCTTCGGATTCCATGGCGTCGTATACGAGATGCGCCAAGCCGGGCCCGCCATCAAAGTGCTTGTAGCGCCAGCCGACGCCGTCGGCGCGTTTTTCCGTCGGCTTGGGAACCAGGTCGACAAGCTTCTTCAGGCCCTTGCGGCCGACGTCCCCGGGCTTGTTCGCGAACGGCAGCCCGCCTTTGGCGCCTATGGAGCCCAGCAGGGCGTTGATGATGTAGATCGAGCGGCAGACATAAAAGGAATCCATATACCGTGCGGTCATCCATCCGGGGTGCCAGATGACGGCGGGTTTTGCGGCAGACAGGTCGCGTACGAAACGACGAATCTCACCGGCGTTGACACCGGTCTCTGCTTCCGCCCATTCCGGCGTGTACCCCCGCACGAATTCCTCCAAGCGGCCAAGGTCTTTGATCCAGCGGCCAGCGAACTCGGCATCATAGAGTTTCTGCATGAGCAGTTCATGGATCACCGTCAGATTCAAGGCGTAGTCGCTGCCGGGCCGTACCAGCATGAAGCGGTCGGCCTTGGCGGCGGAAATCGTGGCGCGGATGTCGATGACCGAGAGCTTGCAGCCGTTGCCCATGGCTTCGGTGAGGTTGTTGACTTCCTGGACGCTGATGGCCTCGAAAATGTTGCGGGTCTGGAGCACGACATGCTTGGCGTTCTTGAAGTCGTAGACCACATCCTTTCGCCCCATTCCGAAAAGGGATTTGCAGGCATGCATTACGTTGCGGGCGCAAGAGCTGTCATGGTTCGTGTAGTTCGGCGAACCGAGACCGCGTACAAACGCCTGGTGCAGGTCCCGGAACGGGCCGCCGCGGTCGGAAAAGGCAATGCTATGAGCACCGTACCTTTGGATGGCGGTTTTCAGCCGCCCAGCCACTTCGTCCAGGGCGTCGTCCCAGCCGACGCGGCGCCACTTGCCCTCGCCGCGCTTGCCCTCCCGGATCATGGGCGCCTGGATGCGTTCGGGGTCCCGGATCAGGGCTTTTCCAGCGGCTCCCCGCGGGCAGATCGCCCCCTTCATGGCCGGTACGTGTGGGTTACCTTGCAGAAAATGAACCTCGCCGTTTTTCACTTCGGCCATAATGGGGCAGCGCACGGTGCACATGCCGCAGATGCTGTAAACCGTTTGGGTGCTCATTTAACTTCCTCCTTGTAGGAGATATCCCGTTTCGGGCCGACACCCCCGGCAGATGAGGCCATGGCCGGCAGGATAGGCCTCTCCGCATCTCGGACAGATCGCCCGGGGGTCCGACGGTTCTTTCGACAGAAACTCCTGTTTCACACGAACAGACTGAACTCCATAAATCATCCCCTGCGCCTGGCGGATCTCTTGAATGAGAAGATCGGACTTGTCCTTGCGTTTGGGTTTGATTCCGAAAAACCAGTAACGCGTTTCCGGATAAGGTTCCAGCTGGGCTGGGTCCAGATACACCCTTGTTCCCTGACCGGTATGCTTATCGAACAGGGTGAGCGCGTAGCGACCCAACGGCACCACCCGCAGCCACCCGTTGCCAGCGGTGCATGGGGTCAGCAGCTGCACCGCGTCCGGCAGGCACTTATCGGATTCGCAGACGGCATCGAAAAGCACTCCGGGCGGGATGCGCTTCCTGGCGATGTCGACCATCTTGGCGCCGATTACTACTCCCGGGGCAGGGTAGCCGTGGAACGTTTGCGTCAGTACGAGAAACTCTTCGAATGAATAGGCCCGCCCGTGGCGATCGCGACACCAAGGTGCGACGTCATCACTCGGGTTTTCAGCGCAGGGGTCTGTTTTGAGCATGGTTCAGAGTGAATAGCAAAAGAGATGGGATGTGTCAATTATGATATATCGAAGGAAATTTTAACGGATTGAAAAAAGCTGCTGGCGGGAAATCGGTCCTGGCGGCGCTGGCAGTGGGTCAGCCGTCCAGGTAGGCTGCCATCAGATCCTTGTAGACCACATCGGATTCGGTCTCCACGATTTTCAACAGGCGCTGGAACTGCTTGAGCAGGGTTTCGCCCAGCGGCGTCAACCGAGAGCCCTGCGGCTCCCGGATCAGCAGCGGCTTGCCCAGGCGCTCCTCGGTTGCGCTTACACGCGCCCAGATCGCCCGATAGCTCATCTTGAGCTCCTGGGCGGCGGCCTGCAGCGATCCGAGTCGCCGGACGGCTTCCAGAATCCGGTAGCGTCCCAAGCCGAACACCACCTTGCCGTTGGGGTCTTCCACCCAGATTTTGGACCGGATTCGGAATGGTGATCCTGATCCTGCCATGAATAGTGCCTCCCTCTCTTCGTAAAACTCAGCGGGGCTAACGGATTGAATTCGGCTATTGAAAACCTGAAGAAGATTAATAGCAGGTTGCCTGGGTGGCGTCTATCGAAGATTAGAGACAACGGGTGGGCGCTGTTACCCGAACGTGTTCCATGGCATGCGAACCATCGGGTCAAAACCCCTTTCCTGGGCGTACATGTCTAAATGGGCCAGCCCGACCGCCATCGTGTCCAGGTGGGGAGGGGCATCGGTTTCCCGCAGGTCGATGCACGGAAGGTAGTGGGCGCAGTGGGGGCAGATATCGACACGCTCCCCGGTGGCATCCGCCACGTTGAAGTACATGTGCTGATCGCTGTCGTCCTTTTCGCACGCCGCGCAGAGGTGGCGGCGGACATGCCAATCATGTCCGCACACGGCGCAGTGCAGATACCGCTGGCCCCCGCCGCCCACTAAAAATTCGGAGGGAGCGTTTTGGGGTTTCGAAAGGTAGCTGATGAAAGGCAAGGACCCGCAGATCGGGCAATACCCGCGGCTCCAGTGGATTTCCCCAACCTGAGCCGCCAGCGACGGAGCCAATGATTGCAGCACCGTTGACGTCGCCAGGTGAACGATGAAGCCGAGGCCGTGGCGGTCGACCTCCGAGGCTGGAGGCGTTTCCCGAAAACCTGTGAGGCCGCCGCCCAAATACTCTTCGGCCAGATGGCTCAGGTCAAGGGCGCCGTGGCGCTGCTCATTTTCAATGCGGTCCAGGACCGGAACGATCGCCGGAAACCATTCTTTTACCGCAGGCACGAGCGCGGCGAAAGCGTAATCCAGCGCCGGCTTGAGGAAGCTGAAGGAGATCCCGGATAGGACCGGCACCCCTTCTGAAAGCCGCCGGCCGACGGCATCGAACTGCAGCGGTTCCAACTGGTCTTTGAGATCGCCGGCTAAACGGGCCTTTTCGATGAACAAGGCGGCAAACGGCTTGACCATGCTTTCCAATTGAGGCCGTTTTGCCAGTATTATGGCGACCAGGCGTTGAATTTCCATTTCGAAATCGGCAGCGGCCGGATTCGTCGGCATCGCCTTCGTGCTCCGAAGAGTAGTTCTCAGTCGTTCGGGGCACCGTTGCAGCGGCGCCCCGGAACGACTGGTGGGAAAATAGGCATGATCGCTATAGCTTGAAGCGGCTTGAACGGAGTGCGCTTTGCACACCTCACAGATTCAGGAGCGCTTCCATGGTTCGGCGCAGCGGCCGGCCCAATCGGGCCAGGAACAGCTTGCGGTCCATGTCCTGGTTTCTCTGGGCGACGCTGTGCTTGTGGTAATGCTTGGGCGCGTCGACGAGAAGGTAGATTACGCTGACGTCGTCGGGGTCAGCCAGCAGCGCCTTGGGGTGTTCCTTGCGTACGGCGGCCAAGCGCTGCTGCGCCAGGTCGAGCATTTTTTGGCGTTCTCCGAAGTTCATGGTGCCGGTGGGGCAGGCCTTGACACAGGCCGGCAGCATGCCGCGGGTCACCCGCTCGTGGCACATGGTACACTTGACTATCATACCTGTAGCGGGATTCCGACGGGGGATGTCGTAAGGGCAGGAATCGCGGATGATCTCGAAGTCGTCCGCCGAAAACTCCTTGGTTTTTTCGGTATAGATGACAGCGCCGGTTTCCGCATCGTGGATGATGGCGTCGTTCACCAGCTTGGCGCCCTCGTGGTAGCAGGGCGGTTCGATACAGTGCCGGCACTGGTCCGGGAAGAAATTCCAGCGGATGGTGGTGCCTTCGATGCGTTCGCTGAAACGCACCAGCTTATAGTTGTTGGCATTGAGATCCGGCGGGTTCTGATGGCTGCCGCGTTGCTTGGTCGCATTGGCCGGCAGCTCGTTCCATTCTTTACACGCGATTTGACAGCCGCGGCAGGCGGTGCAGCGCGAGGTATCGATGAAAAATGCCTTGGGCATGGTTCTTCCTCCTTGTGGTCAACGGGTGGGGCTGTCCCGCCCGTTTTTTGCAATCAGGCGATCTCGGTCAGCTGTTTGGCCTTGTGGACGTTGACCAGACAGGCCTTGAGTTCGTAGATCGTCGTGTTGGGGTCGGCCACCGACGGCGTCAGTCGGTTGGTGGAATCGCCGCACTTGGGCGTGGTCCAGCCGAAGCAAAAGGGCATGCCGACCAGGTGCACGGTCTTGCCCTGGACCTTGAACGGCCGGATGCGCACCGTGACCATGGCAATGGCCTCGACCTTCCCGCGGACATTTTCCACGATGACCCCATCTCCGTTCTTGATGCCCTTTTCCTTGGCCAACTCCGGGCTCATTTCCACGTAGAGCTGAGGCTCGGCCTCCAGCAGGTTGGGCACGTTGCGGGTCTCTCCGCCGCCGCACCAGTGCTCGGTGAGGCTGTAGGTGGTCAGCACGATGGGATAGGCCGGGTCCCCGGGCTTAGCCAGCTTGTCCAACGCGCTGGACACGGACTTGTACAGCGGGTTGCTGAGCTGCTTGGAGAAAGGATGCGAGGTCACAGGTGTTTCCACGGGCTCGTAATGCTCGGGGAAGGGCCCGTCGACGCGGCCCGG
>CAZNAX010000031.1:0-24409 GCA_964570965.1 uncultured Desulfatibacillum sp. | reverse complement strand
GCTGATGTCCATGGCCGACCGCCGGTCGCTGGACGCCGCGGCGTAAGCCGGGCGAAATTTGGATCAAACAACACGGGGCGCCTTGCGGGGCGCTCCGTTTTATTTTGGCGGGGCGCCTTTTGGCGCTGTCGCGGCGATTCGAGGAGGAGTGAGTCATGATGTCGTTGGAGGAGTTGAAGAAAAAAGCTGACCTGATCGATGAGATCAACTGGGACATGACGCCGGAGGAGGCCGTGCGGCTTTACCTGGAGTGGGGCAACAACTGGGCGCGGGGCGACGGGTACGTGATCCGATCGAAGGGCGATTACACCACCTATTTCGTGGTCAATTGCTGGGCCAAGCCGTATTTCATCTACCTTATCCGGCGCAATTCCGACGAAGCCCAGGAGTTAGCCAAATTCGAGCTGCCTCAGCGGTTTGAAAAGGATGTCTGTGAGCTCAAAGGAGTGTATGCTCTGGACCCGGACGTAAAGCAGTGGTTGAAGAAAGAACTCGGCGTGGCGCATTGAGCTGCAGCATTTTGAGCCGATGTCAGGCGACCCGGTGCGGCGGCTCCGCCCTCAAGCCAGCTCCGGGTGGTCGTTCAAAAAGCGGTAAAGTGTGGCGCGCCCCACGCCCATGAGGTGGGCCGCTTTCACCTTGTTGCCTCCCGTGCGGACCAGCGCCTTGCGTACGGCTTCCAGGTCAAGTTTGCGCGCGGGGCCTCTTCGGCCGCACACGTCGGCTGCTTCGCGCAATTCCAGGGGAAGATGATCGATTTCGATGATGGTGCCCGCACATTTGACGAAGGCGAACTGGACGGCGTTCTGCAGCTCACGTACGTTTCCCGGCCAGCGGTAGTCCAACATCAGGGATAAGGCCGGATTGGAGACCGCGAGGGGTTCGCGGCCATAACGCTCGGCTGCATTTCTGAGAAAATGGTCTATCATCAGAGGGATGTCGGTTTTTCGGTCGCGCAGCGGCGGCAGCTGAATGGGAATGACGTTGAGCCGGTAAAACAAATCCTCACGGAAGCGGTTACGTTCGACCTCTTTCTTCAAGTTTTTATTGGTGGCGCTGATCACGCGGGTGTTCACCGTCAGAGTTTGCTCGCCTCCCACGCGTTCAAACCGTCCCTCCTGTAAAAAACGCAGAAGTTTGACCTGCATGGTATTGGAAAGCTCCGCCACTTCGTCCAGAAACA
Source organism: uncultured Desulfatibacillum sp. (assembly GCA_964570965.1). Taxonomy (GTDB): domain Bacteria; phylum Desulfobacterota; class Desulfobacteria; order Desulfobacterales; family SpSt-501; genus SpSt-501. The sequence goes on along the minus strand of CAZNAX010000031.1, from coordinate 23,226 downwards.
CGGTCCCACCGTCGGCCAGTTCGAAGCGGCCTTTCTTGTCGCGGATGGCGCCGGAAAAGGCGCCCCTGACGTGGCCGAAGAGTTCGGTTTCGACCAGACCCTCCGGGAGCGCACCGCAGTTGATCGGCACGAACGGGGCGCCGGCTCGGCGGCTTTCGGCGTGGATCGCGTTGGCGACAAGCTCTTTTCCGGTTCCGGTCTCTCCGGACAGGTGCACCGGAAAATCGTAGCCGGCGACATCCTGAATCTGTTTGAAGATGGCCAGCATCTTGCTGTTGCGGCCGATGATCCCGCTGAAGCGAGTCATTTCACCGACCTGAAGCTGCAGCCGGAGCAGATCGGTCATGTCGCGGAAGTAGGCCAGAACGCCGGCCAGGCCGCCGTCGCCGTCTTGCATGCGCGTCACCGTCATCTCGATGTGGCGGGACTCGCCCGACTTGGTGGTGATGTTCAGGGGGTACTCGGCGGTATCCGCCACCTCTGCAGGGTGGTCGCAGAACGCACAACGTCCGCCGCAGAAAGGTGCTCCGAAGGCTTCGTGACAGTCTCTCCCCACCACTTCATTGCGGCCGTATCCGGTGATACGCTCCGCCTCGCGGTTGAAGAAAAAGATACGGCGCTGCGGATCATGGGCAATGATGCCTTCTTTCAGGTTGTCCAGGACATGTTCCAGATTGTCCCGGCGGCACATCAGGGCTTCAATGGGGAAGGAGGTCATTCCGATTTACCGCGCCAGGTCAGGAATTTCTTTTCGATAAAAGCGGCGATCGGCGCGGGGTCATCCAGGCGGAATACCGGCACGTGGACCGTGATGTCCGCATCGGTGGCCACCGCGACCAATTCTGGATCACTGCGGCATAAAAGCTCGGTGTGCACTGCGGCCCGCAACACCTCTATTTTAGGGGTATTTTCGCGCTTGTAGCCTTCGGTGATGAGCAGATCGACATCATTGAAATATTTGATCAAATCGGCCACGGAGTCCGAAGGGATGGACTTGATCATGGCGATCTGCCCGGATGAGGCCAGGATCACGGTGTGCGCACCGGCTGCCCGGTGCCGCGAGCTGTCCTTGCCTGCCTGGTCGACCTCAAGCGCGTGGTGGGTGTGCTTGATGGTGCCGATCCGGTAGCCTCGGCGCTTAAGTTCGGGAATCAGGAGCTCAATCAGGGTGGTCTTTCCGGATTCGGAACGGCCGACGATAGACACAACGGGCGGCATAGAGGAATTCATTCTGTCTGTTTAGGTTTCGATTCCGATATGAACGAAGCGGCACCCTAACTCCCGCAACCGTTGATGTCAAGCAGGCTGTCAGACAGTGCCGAAGATGACTCCGGAATCGTTCGGGGTCTGCACCGGAATGCGCCGGATATCCCCGACTCCGGCCGCTGCCAGCATGCGCCTAAGATCCGCTTCGGAGTAAGCGCGGCCGGCTTCGGTTCCCAGCAGCATGTTGAGCGAGAACAACGCAGGAAACAAAGGGCCGTCCAGCTGGTCGTTGAGAATGAACTCGTGGATGAAGATCGCTCCGCCCGGCTCTAAGGCGGAAACCGTCTTGCGGATGATGTTCAGGCAGGCTTCGGGGCCTTCGGCATGCAGGACATGGGACAGCCAGGCCACGTCATACCGGCCGGGGATTTCGTCCGAGTGGTAGTCTCCGGGCGCGAAGGTGACACGGCTTTCCAGACCGAACCCCGCGATGGTTTTCTCGGCAAACGGCCGGGTGGTGGGAAGGTCGAAAACCAAGGCGCTCAACGCGGGGTTTTTCAGGCAGAAATGGATGGCGTAGGTGCCCGGCCCGCCGCCCAGGTCGAGCAGCCGCCGCCGGGACGAAAGGTCGATGGCGTCGGCCACCCGGGGAGCGATCGCCATGGCCAGGTTGAACATCCCCATGAGGAAGCTTTCACGCCATTCCTCACGACTGAATGAGGCCCGCTCCCGGATGGCGCATCCGGTCCGCACCGATTGGTCCAGCCGGGCCCAAGACGCCATCAGGTGATGATGGTGAAGGATGATGTGGCCGATGTAGCTGGGAGAATTCTTGGCCAGCAGTCGGAGCACCGAAGGGGGGCAAGTGTAGCGGCCGTCTTTTTTTTCCAGCAGCCCCATGGCCACCAGGGCATTGAGCAAGCGCTCGACCCCATCCCTCGATCCCTTCACGCGATCGGACGCATCCGCGGCGCTCATCGATGTTGCACCGATCGTCGTGAACAGATCCAGCTTGACGCCAGCGTGCAAGGCGCAGGTTTGCCAAAAATACCCGGACATCTCAAGCAGTTCACCGGGACGCCATTCTCTCGGGCTCATGCTGTTCCTATCCTCAGGCGGCACCTGCAGCGTTTGGGTGAGCCGGCGCCGGCCGTACATATTCAGTCGTCTTTTTCAGCCTGTTCTTTGGCCAGCTGTTCGGGGGTCATCGTCCAGAAAGGCGTGCCGTCCTTCGTCAGGCGGCACTTGAATTCAAAAAAATCCCCCTTCTTGACCTTTGAGGCCAAGAACACGTCTTTGCCGTTGATTTCAGCCCAGCAGCCTTTCAGCGTGACTTGCTCCCCCGGTTTCAACCCAATGTCATTGGGTTTGGCAAACCAGGCGGGGCAAAGGTGCACCAATATGGTATTGCTGCCCTCGCGCACCTCCAGCGCCGTCGCCGGCGACATGCCTGCCATGGGCACCACCTCCGTCACCTTAACCACCTTGGCCTTGATCTTTTCAAATTCCCTGGGGTTGTAGAGCTTGTTGTAGGGGTCGTCGATTCCCCAGCCCTTTTTATCGGCCGGATCCGCCGCCAGGGCCATGCTGGCGCCGAACATCAGGGCCAGCGGGATCATCGTCAGCAGCAGCAGAGTTTTGACAGGTGCGTTCATGGCTTCTTTTCCTCCTTTGCGGAAATCACCTCGGAAACATTCCAATTGCATTCTCCAATCGATCCCGGTTCGCCCTGCATGGAATTGGTGCGGACCGGACACCGTTTCAAATACGCTTGAAAAAGATAAGTCACTCGATGCGGGTCTTCAACCACTTGAGGGCGGAAGCAAGGCCTCCAAAATCTATCGGATCTCATTCGGAGCCGTTCCCGAACCCATCGATACTCATTCTCGGATGATCAGCCAGACGCCTGTCAGCACCACCGCCATTCCGGCCAGGCGAGATAAGGTCAGGGGGCGCACCACCGACCCCATCCATCCAAAATGATCGATAAGAGCCCCCATCGCAAATTGGGCCGAAACAAAAATGGTGAAAGCAGCCACCAGACCCAAGCGGGGGGTGCTGTACGCCAAAGCCCCGACAATGATAAGCCCCAATGCGCCGGATAAATAGAGATACCAGGGCACTGCCGCACTTGCTGCCAAATTGCCGCCGCGTTGGATCAACATGATCAGACCGATCAGAACACCGCCGCCGAAATAGGTAATGAACACGCTTTCGAGCGTACCCAAACGCCTGTCCATTAGTCCCATAAAATGGGCCTGGAGGGCAGTCGCCACCCCACCTATGGCGGTTATTGCTGCCAGTAACTGGATATTCATAACTTGGGGATCCTTTGTTAATTAATTTTCATACTTCCATGTAATTCTTTTCATTGATGTGCGAGATAACCTCTCAATTGATTATTTTTCGTATTAAAATCAGGTTTATAACCGACTTTTTTAAAGAGGTATGATTTATGCTTATGGAAGGCCGAAACCTTTACTCCAGAGCCTAGCGTGGAAGATTCCTTGATTTTACTGTCAAAGCTGCTGATCGGAACGCTGGCGTTGGTCATGCTGTACGAAATCGTTACCCTTCTTTGAGACTTGGGGATGCGCACAGGCTGGTTGCAGAAGCAACGACACCTTTATCTACAGAAAGATCCTATGCACATGGAACTCCCGAGCGTTGCGCCAAAAAATGAACAGCGAGAAAGCCAGCGATTCCAATTCACATCGCCGGTCATGTTCGAAAACTACTTGACTGGCAATTACAATGACGGTCGCATGGTCAACTACAGTCGAGGCGGAATGTGCTTTGAGACAGACGTGGCCCCCGATGTCGGTGCGGAACTTTTTATCGGTATTGAAAGCTCACCCTACTCGTCTCAGCACGATGTTTTCCGGGCCAGGGTGGTCTGGATACGGGGGCTGTCCCTGAAGGATTCCTATTACGCCTACGGCGTCGGGGTGAAATACTGTTGACGGTCGGATTTGATTGATTCGTGGCGCCACCAGTCCCCAAAGGCGCTTTATCTGCCTTCCCCCCAACCTCATGCAAAGATCATCCGGTCCACTGAAGCCATCCGCCGCTAGCGGCTAGCGGCGGATGGATTGAGCCACATCGTTCAGCCGTTCGCGGACGGAGATGACATAGCTGGCCATCTTTCCGCGGTGGTCGGCCATGATGGAATCGTGTCGGCCGCGCAGCACGACCAACGGGTCGAACGTACACACCCGCTCCATTTCCCTGTAGGCGATTCGGATATTCTCATCTCCGCCCTTTTCCCGGACTATCGGATAAAGGTGGACCATGGCCCCCAGAAAATCCCGCAGCACCAGAATGACCCCCTGCGTGTAATAAATCCGGTCATCCAATTCCGTGTAGGCGACGTCCTCAGTGGCTTGAACCAGCAGACCCATCGGTTGATCGAGGACCTGATTGCTCAAAATGAACATGAACAGGTTGTAAATGTCGTCCGAGCGCATGTTGAAGACGGCTTTGCCGTCTTTGACCGCACTCTCATACTTGCGCTGCAGTTCGATGCCCTTGCGATATTCGCTTTCGCTAGAGGGCAGCCACCAGCTGTCTTCCGTAAAGGCGAAACGCTTTTCGCGGGCCTCCTTCAACCATTCGTTTTCAGCGTCGACGGCGCCGTACTTGGCCAGGTTGGTGGCATAGAACATGGCCAGCATCCGTGTGGCGAAAATCACTCCGCGCTGTCGGCTGGCGCGGTTATCCAGCCAGCGGGTGGGAGAAACCCACAGGTCGTTGACGGACCAGCCGAAGGTCGAATCCAGCTCCTCCTCCAGATGGTTGGTCAGCGCACGGCTCAGCGCGGCGCCCTTCTGCGCCTCGGGAGCATCCGGCGACACGCTTTTCAGCACCCCATGGAGCCTGGATTCGGAAAAAGGGAAACGGGTGGGGTCCAGCCAGGTGTAGCCCTGGCCCCCCAGCCACACGAGTCCGAACGTGAGGGGCCAGAGCAGCAGCAGGGCTAGCAGAACGATTACGAGATACTTCATCGCCGAGCGGTATTTTGTTGGCTCGCCGCAGGAATCCATGGAGTCGTCCTCGCGAAGATGGGGTTGGCGACCAATTTCCCGGCAACTCTACGCACAGCGCTTGCCAAAGTCAACCCGATTCAGTCTCGGCGCAGCAGCGCTTGGTTGAGAAAGGTTGAAACCGGGCCTTTTCTTGACATGCCGGCGAGTCATGGTAGGTTTAATCACACCCACTTGAATGGAAGCGAGGCGCTGAGCATGACAGAAAAGTTATCGGCTGGATTGGCGTTGGTCTGCTGGGGGCTGATTTCAGGCTGTGCCGCGCTGGTGATCGCCACGGGCGCGGGAACCGGGGCCTACACCTATGTCAACGGAGAACTGGTACGCTCCTACCCGGCTCCTTACAGCCAGACCATGGACGTGTGCACCCAGATCCTGAAAGACCTGGACATGCCCATCCGGGAGCAAACCTCAGACGGTGTTCGAACGACCCTCGTCACCGAGCGCAAAGACGGAACCCCCATGACGCTCAAAATAACCATCGTCGGTTTGGACGTCACCGAGGTATCGGTGCGGACCGGAACAGTCGGGTACTGGAACAGAGATCTCTCCCAGCAATTCCACGATTTCATTTCCCGGCGGCTGGCGCCGTAACGTTCCGCAGGGGAAGGTGTCGGTTGAGCGCCGTGATCTCCTCGTGCTCCAGCCGGTTGATGGCGGCGATGTGCCTTTCCATTATCTGACGCAGCGCGGGGTCCATGAAGCGGTGCAGGCTGTAATTGGCCGCGGCTTTAAAGCCGCGGCGCAGCTTATGGCCGCCGCCCATGCCGGGATCGAACCGCCGGATGCCGCGGGCAACGGCCCATTCGATCGGGCGGTAATAACACGCTTCGAAGTGCAGGAATTCGACCTCGTGGCCGCATCCCCAATACCGGCCGTAGAGATGGCCTCCCTTGGTCACCAGCAGCGCCATGCCGATCGGATCCCGGCGGCTTCCGGCGGAGGCCACGGCGAACACGAGGCGCTTGCGGAAGCGGTCCGGAAGCTGGGTAAAAAAATCCCCGGTCAAATACTTGCATCCCCAAGGCCCGAACTGGTCGTTGGTTCGGGCGTAGAACACGTGCATCCGCTCGTATAGCTCTCGCGGCAGATCCTCCCCGGCGATCATGTCCACGCAGATGCCCTGCCGCGCCAGCCGGCTCCGTTCCCGGCGGATGTTGCGCCGCTGGTTCGCGGTGAAGCGCGACAGATAGTCCTCGAAGCTGAGAAACCCTTCGTTTTCCCAGAGGAAGCTCTGGTGGGCCCAGGGGCAGAAGCCGTGGGCGGTGATGTCTTCGGCCCACTGCGGATCCACAAAATGAAAGCTGCAGCCGGCCAACCCGTGATGCCGGCAGAAGCGCTCGGCTTCCCCCAGCATGCGGACCGTCAATGTGGTCTGGTCCAAGCCGGGGGCCATCAGAAACCGATAGCCGATCATCGGCGTGAAAGGGCTCATGCCGACCAGTTTGGGATAATACGGCCGGTTCAGCCGGCCGGCAACATCCGCCCAGGCATGATCGAACACGAATTCACCCGCGCTGTGCGTCTTGACATACAGCGGCGCGGCGGCCACCAGCTCGCACCCGGACCACACGGTAAGATGGCGGGGAATCCAGCCGGTCGCGGCGCAGGTGCTTCCGGAGGCTTCCATCAGCTGCAGCCAGTCCCACTCCAGAAAAGGGCTTTCCAGCGGCAGGGCCAAGGCGTTCCAGCTCTCTCGATCGACGTCAGAGAGCTTTTCCAGCCATTTGAATGTTATATCCGCGTGCTGCATGGCGTTATGCTTCTTCAACGGCGCAGTTGATTTGATGTCTTAATGCTCTAAGATATAGCTCCGTTGAACGATTCCAAGGAGCCGGCCGGCGCCTCTATCCTGTATGCGCGAATTAGAATGACAAAGGGGCCACGGCACCCATGCCGCACCCCCTCGTGACAGGATCGCAACGCAACGATTGAAGCCGGTCAGCTCATTGGCTGCAGGCACTCCCGCACTTGATCGAGGTTGTCGGACGAGGCCACCAGGAGGGGATCGTCGATTTTCTGGCCGTCCAGGTATTCGTTGAGATAGAACTCGCCGCCGTCGACTTTGGAGAACTTGGCGCCGGCGGCCTCCAGGATCACGCGCGCTGCGGCCAGGCCCTGAAAGGTTTCATTGGCAACAAGGGCCGCGTCGGCCCGGCCCATGGCCACGTAGCAGATGTGTGCGGAGGTGCAGCCGAGCGAGCGAATCTTGCCGGGGAAGGTGGAACGGTAGTGCTGATGGAAGCGTGAGTAGGTCAAGAGCAGGCTCTCGTCGTTGATGCCTTCGGAGGCGGGGATCTGGATCTCGCGCCGCCCCCAGTAGGCGCAGCAGCCGGCCCGGGCGTGGAACAGATCGCCGGTGGCCGGCATGAAGAAAACTCCGAATACCGGCCAGAAATTCTCGAGCAGGGCCAGCGAAAGTCCCCAAATCGGAATCCCGGCCTGGAAATTCGCCACTCCTTCCAGGGGATCGAAAGTCCAAAGGTAGCGCCTGCCCTCGTGAGAGTAGTCCTGATTGACCTCATCGTAGCTGAAAAGCTTGTGTTCCGGAAATTTATGATGCAGCTGGGTTTGAAAAAATTCGGTCAACTGGATCTCGGCCTCGGTCACCACCGCCTGATCGAACTTTACCTGGGGGCGGCCTTTGCCATAAAACACCATGGCTTTCTCGCCGGCTTGATGGATAAAGTCCATGCCAAACCCGACCAAGTCCTCAAAATCCGGTTTTTTTACGCTGGTCATTCGTCCTCCTGATTAGATTAGTAGAAATGATTGCGGCCGGAGAATAGCCGGCCGCGGCCGAAGGATCAAGAGCAAAGACGAGAGGGGATTCTTGACAAAGTGCGCTTCCATGAATTAGTGTCATCCAACACACTGATAATGCCAAAAAAGCCGTTTGAAAAACGGCTTTTTTGCGATGGAGGACCGATGGAGCCTATGACCCCGACCCGCGAGACCGCCCTGGAGCTGCTCAAGGAGTTCAACCAGAGCGAGAGCCTGATCAAGCACGCCCTGGCCGTAGAGGCGGTCATGCGCCGCTTCGCCCGTCAGCGCGGACAGGACGAGGAGAAATGGGGAGTTGTCGGGCTGGTGCACGACCTGGACTACGAAAAGTTTCCCGAACAGCACTGCCGCAAGACCGAAGCGATCCTGCGGGAGCGCTGCTGGCCCGAAGAGTACATCCGCGCCGTGGTCAGCCATGGCTGGGGTATCTGTTCGGACGTCCAGCCGCAGAGCGAGATGGAAAAAGTGCTCTTCGCTGTCGACGAGCTGACCGGCCTGGTCACGACCTCGGCCCTGGTTCGCCCTTCCAAGAGCGTGCTGGATATGGAGGCCGCATCGGTCAAAAAGAAGTGGAAGGACAAACGCTTTGCCGCCGGAGTGGACCGCTCCATCATCGAAAAGGGCGCCGCCATGCTCGGCATGGACCTCCCCGCCCTCATCACCGAAACCATCCTGGGAATGCGGGAGGTGGCGGAAGACATCGGCCTCAAAGGAACGCCGGCGCTGTGAGCGGTGACTTCGGCGACTGGCTGGGCATCACTCTTCAGGCTTCAAGCTTTCTACTTCAGCGCCGGCGTTTCTCAACTTGCCGCGCGAAAACGAGAAATAGATCCCGCCCAGACACAATCCAAAAAAGGTGAGCAGCGCATAGCGCACGCTGATGAGAAAGGCCGGGTGCAGCTCCGGGGTGATCTGCGCCCGGCCGATCAAGAGCGCAAACATGAGCGTCACGATCCCCAGGGATAGCATCTGCCCCAGCAGTCGCATGGTGGCGACCGAGCCCGAGGCGACCCCGTAGTAGCGCTTCTCCACCGAACTCATGATGGCGTTCATATTCGGGGACGAAAACAGGGCGAAGCCGAACCCCAAAACCATGAGGCCGGTGACAATGATCTCCATGCGGGTGCCGGCGTCGATGCCGGTCAGCAGCAGCAGGGCCAGGGCCGTGATCCCCATGCCCGCCGAGGCCAGCAGACGCGGCTCGATGCGGTCCGAGAGTTTTCCGGCAAAAGGTGAGAACAAGGCCATTATCACCGGTTGGGCGATCAGAACGAGCCCGGCCTGCTGCGGAGAAAGATTTTTGATGTACTGCAGGAACAGACTCATCAGAAAGGTCACCCCGAACGTGGCCCCATAGTGGATGAGCGCCGCCAGACAGGAAAAAGCAAACACCCGATTGAGGCTGAAGAGCCGCACTTCGAACACCGGATGCGGCACCCGCAGCTCCCACCCGACGAAGACCGCCAGCCCGCCGAAGCCGGCAATCACCAGGACACCGCCCCACAAGGCCGGAAGGATGGATATCCCGAACATGAGAGCGATGACTGACAGCGCGTAGATGACCGACCCGGAGATGTCAAAACGCTCCCCGCGGTTACCGGTCCATTCCCCCTTGAGCTTCCAAAGCGTGACCAGAACCAACCCCAGGCCCAGGGGCGCCGGGACCAAAAATACGCTGCGCCAGGAAAACGTCTCGGTCAGCCAGCCGCCGATAAAGGGGCCGCAGGCCAGCCCGGAATATACGGCGGCCACGGTGATGCCGAGTGCCCGGCCGCGCTCGGCCAGTGGAAATACCGAGGTCACGATCGCGATCCCCGTGGCAAAGATCATGGCGACCCCGATTCCCTGAACCACCCGCAAGGCGATCAGCGCGGCCGCCGACCCCACCAACCCTGAAAGAAGGGAGGTCAGGGTGAAAAGGACCATGCCCCAGATGAAGACCCGCTTGCGGCCATGGATGTCGGCCAGCTTGCCGACAGGTACCAGCGCCACGGCGGCGGCCACCAGGTAGGCGGTCGCCACCCAGCTCAGCAAAACCGCATCCGCTTTAAAATGGTCCCCGATGGCCGGCAGCGCCAGGTTGACGGAGGAGAGCATGAAGGGGGTCAGGAAGGAGCTCAAGGATGCGATCAGCAGAGCCGACCACCGCTGGGCTTTATCCTCCGCCTCCGTTTGTGTGCGGACCGAACTCATACGCTGCGACTCATACTGCATTTCCCATCCGAGCGCAAACCGTGCATTCCTTCTCGGACGGCTTTACATGGCGCACCCTCGCCGTTATAGTCGCGATATGCCTTCCATTTGCCGAACCCCCCGACTGATTCTGGCGCCGCTGAAGGGTTTCACCGATGGGGTCTTTCGCAATACCTTTGCCGAGCACTTCGACGGCTTCGACGGAGCCATGGCACCCTTTGTCACCACGGTCGCCGCAGACCGGCTCACCGAAAAGCACGTCCGGGATCTCCTGCCGCAACAGAACACCGGCATGCCGATCGAGCCTCAAATCCTGGGCAACAGCGCCGAGGATTTTGTCTTTCTCGCCCGGCGGCTGTTCGAGATGGGCTATGCGGAGGTGAACTGGAATCTGGGCTGCCCGTTCCGGCCTGTGACCAAGAAGCGTCGTGGCTCGGGGCTGCTGCCGTTTCCGGAACAGGTGGATGAATTCCTCGACCAGACCCTGCGCGTCCTGCCGGGCCGGCTTTCCATCAAAATGCGCCTGGGCCGGAACCGGCCCGATGAAATCCTCAAGCTGCTGCCCATTCTCAACCGCTATCCGCTGAAGGAGATCACCATCCACCCGCGCACCGCCCGCCAGATGTACGGGGGGATTCCGGATCTCGATACGTTTCAGGTATGTATCGACCAATGTCGCCACCGGCTGGTTTACAACGGAGACATCGCCGACCTGCGGGGCTTCCGCGAACTCGATGAGCGATTTCCCGGCGTCGCGTCCTGGATGATCGGCCGGGGGGCGCTGTCAAACCCCTTCCTGCCGGCCATCATCAAGAACGGAAGGGACGGAGTTTCTGGAAAGGTAGAGAAATTCAAGGCCTTCTACGAGGATCTCTTTGGGCGCTATCAGGAGAAGCTCTGCGGCCCGGGTCACCTGCTGGACCGCATGAAGGGGTTCTGGAAATATTTCGCTGGTGCATTCAACAACGGGCAAATGCTCGAAAAGCAAATCCATCATACCTTCAAGCTGCCGCGCTATCTTGAAACGGTGGAACGGTTTTTCCGAGGGGAGCCGCAGTGGCGCGAATAGGAAGGGGCGTGCCGGGGCTGCCGGCACGCTCCTTCCTTGTGTGAAGCTCTATTTTATGACCTTGACGACGGTAAAGCCCGTGGTGCCGCGCTTGACAAGGAACGGGACGGAGTCGCCGGGTTTGGCCTTGCCGAACTCGGCCGTGAGCTCCTTGACGGACTGAACGGCGGCCCGGTTGACCTCCTTTACGATGTCCCCCTGCTGCAGGCCCGCTTGGTCGGCCTTGCTGCCGGATTTTACCCCCGTCACCAGAACGCCTTTTTCGTTCTCGTCGATGCCGAAGCGCCGGGCGACCTCCGGATTGAGATCTGCGGCGCGAATTCCCAGCTCATCGGCTTCCGGCGTTGCACCTTTCACCGTCGGCTCCGTATCCTTGCGCTCGGTCAGCTGCACTTTCACGGTCTGTTCCTTGCCGTCGCGCAGGATCTGCACCGGGACTTCTTTCCCGACCGGCATGCCGGCCACCGCTGAAGACAGCTCGCGGCTGGTCCCTACCGGCTTGCCGTCCACGGCGACGATGACGTCCTTGACTTTGATGCCCGCTTTGTCGGCCGGATCTCCCGGGAAAACCTGGGTCACCAGGACCCCTTTCTGATCCTTGAGGCCGTAGTACTGGGCCAGCTCCGCCGTCAAATCCTGAATCCCGACCCCCATCCAGCCCCGTGTGACGCTGCCGTGCTCCTTCAGCTGCGCGATGATGGTCTGCGCCAGGTTCACCGGAATGGCGAAGCCGATCCCCTGCCCCTGGGCGACGATGGCCGTGTTGATGCCGACGACCTCGCCGTTCATGTTCAAGAGCGGACCGCCGCTGTTGCCGGGGTTGATGGAGGCATCCGTCTGGATGAAGTCGTCATAGGGGCCGGCTCCGATAAAGCGGCCCTTGGCGCTGACGATGCCGGCCGTGACGGTCTGCTCCAGCCCGAAGGGGCTGCCCACGGCGAGCACCCAGCTGCCGACTTCCAATTTTTCGGAGTCGCCCATCTTGAGTGCAGACAGGTCCTTGGCGCCGTCGATCTGGATCAGGGCCAGATCGGTCTTGGGATCCCGGCCGATGACCTTGGCATCGAATTCGCGCTCGTCGGGGAGCCGGACCTTAATCTGATCGGCGCCTTCGACCACATGGTTGTTGGTGACGATGAAGCCCTCGCGGTCGAGGATGAATCCCGACCCCAGGCTGCGCTGCTTGAACTCCCGGCCCGGACCGCCCTCGCCGAAAGGATCGCGGTTGCCGAAGGGATTACCGAAAAAGTGCCGGAACACCGGTCCGCCTTCTTTGGTGGTTTTCACGGTGCGGATGTTCACGACCCCCGGCTGCACTTGCTTGGCCAGGGCGGAAAAATTGGGCAGAACCATCTGGTATTTCGTGTCGGCCCCAGCGGTGTCCTTGGCCTCGGCGGGAACTTCAAGACCATAGCCCCAGATGAGGGCCGCCATGAGTGCAATGACCATCCCCATTTCCAGTTTTCGAAAAAAGCTGTTTTTCATTCTAATGCCTCCTTGCCATGGTTGTTCGACGCGGTGGTTTCGTTTGAGCCGGCATAATGATAAACGCAAAACCTCACCGGAAGATGACTCGAAGATGATCAAAATGTTATCTTCGGAAGAAAAGCGCTGCCGGCGTTGGCGGGCGCCGGCAGCCGGGGGATTGCGCCGGTGGTTAGACCGATGCCCGTTTCTTGCGGAACTCTGTCAGGGAGCCGATGGATTTTCTGAGTAGGATCTCGGAATGGCCCTCCACAATGAAATCTTTGAGCTCGCCGACCACCGTATACCCCAGGTTTCGGTAGAAGCGCTGAGCCCCGTGGTTGAAGGACGAAACGCAGATGAACAGGTTGGGGTATTCCCTGAAGACCCGCTCCTCGGCGAACGCAACGAGCTTCCGGCCCACGGAGCGGCTTCGCCATTGCGGCGCCACGCAGATCGACTGGATGTAGCCGACTAATCCGCCGTGCAAATTGAGCACGATGAAGCCGAGAACGTCTGCCCCCCGCACGGCGACGTGGATTTCCTTTTCAGGAGAGGCAAGGGTGCGCAGGGAGGCGGAATAATTCCGTTGCAAGCTGATCCAGGGCTCGGACGCCGCCATCATCCGCGCGCAGGTTTCAATCTCGGGCGGCCCTGCGATCGGCCGTATGATCATCTCAGAGGCCATTCTGCTTCTGCTTCAGACCGCCCATGATGCCGCGCACAGCCGCCGGCAGGTCGGCCGGCAGGACCACCACTTTGGCGTTCTGTGAGCCGGACACGTTGCTGAGGGCCTCTACGTACTTCTCGCCCAGCAGGTAGACCACCGGCAGCTCGTTTTGCTGGATCGCCTCGGTGACCTTCTGAATGGCGCGCTGGGTGCCTTCGGCGAGCACCACCTTGGCCTGGGCATCGCGCTTGGAGGCCTCGAAACGGCCCTCGGCTTCCAAGATGGCAGCGGCCTTCTGGCCGTCGGCGCGGGTCACTACGGCACGGCGTTCACGCTCCGCGGCCGCCTGTTCCTCCATGGCCTTCTGCATCGTGTCCGAGGGTTTGATGTCCTGGATCTCCACAGTCTTCATAATGATGCCCCAGTCGGCAATGTCATCCGATATCGCCGTCTTGAGCTTGGCCTTGATCGCATCCCGCGAGGACAGGGCATCGTCCAGGTCCATCTCCCCCACGATGGAACGCAGCGAGGTCTGGACGAGGTTCTGAATGGCGAGGATGTAGTTTTCCACGCCGTAAACCGCCTTCTCCGGTGAGACGATGTTGATGTAGGCGATGGCGTTGACGATCAGGACGGCGTTGTCCTTGGTAATCACCTCCTGCGAGGGGATGTCGAGCACGATGTCCTTGGTGGTGACCTTGTGGGCGACCGAGTCGATGTAGGGCATGATGATGTTCAGTCCCGGGCCCAGGGTCTTGTGGTATTTTCCGAGCCGCTGAACGACCTGCTTGCTGCCCTGGGGCACGATCCGCACCCCCAGGACGATCGTTATCAACACCAGAACAACAAAAACCGCCACCATCACCATCCCAGGCATAGGGTCCTCCCATTTTCGATTGTTGGGCCAGTTGGGTTATTGCTTTTATCGCTTGGCCACGATCAGGGTGTTCCCGGAAATATCGGTGACCACCACCCGGTCGCCGACGGCCACCGGCTGCTCGCAGATGAAGGGCCATTCCTCCGATCCCAGGACCGGAGTGGTGAACCGCAGCAGGCCGCGCTGGTCCTGGGAGGGGGCCTTGATGACCTGCCCGGCCTCGCCGACGATGGCTTCCCGGGATATGCCCGCCTTGGTGCGATCGGCCATCAGGGGCTTGAAGAGCTTGAACCACAGGAATGTCATCAGGCAGGCGCCCAGGGCCCACAGAAAGAGCTGCCACGTGAAGGTGGTCGCAGGAGCCACCAGCAATACGCCGCCCACGATGAGACCGGCAAGCCCGAACCAGAAGATGGTGAAGCTCGGGACGAGGAGCTCGGTGAGAATCAGAATCATGCCAAAGACAATCCAGTGCCAGTATTCGGGCTGAAGCCCCATGGTTTCATCCTGTGAGGAGAAGTGCACGGTGAAAATAATAGAAGTATACTCCAACCCTTTTTTCTATGCAAATCGGCGGTTGTGGCGGGGTCTCATCCCGGCTGCCGGGTTTTTACGAGCCGGCTTATGTCGTAGCCTTTCTGCCGCACCCGCTCCAGGATGCGCTGATAGCGTTCCTCATCCATCTGCGGCGTGCGGCTCAGGATCCAGAGGTAGTCGCGGCCGGGGTGGCCCACCACGGCGTATTCGTAGTCAGGCCCGAGGTCGATGATCCAGTAGTCGCCGCTGAAGGGCCAGAAGAACTGGACTTTGAGCTTGGCGTTCGTGGCAGAGTCCGTTACCCATGCTCTGCCCCTGGCCGAATCCAGCCCGCCGTCCGGCGTTTTACGGCATTGGTTCAGAACGTCGATGTCTCCGTCCGGACGGAGGCTGTATTCCGCGGTCGAATCGACGCAGCCTTTTTGGAACCAGGTCGGAAAACTTGCGATCTCGTACCATTTGCCGACATAGCGGCTGAGGTCGACTGCCGGCACCACTTCGAGCGGCGGCTGCGGCGCAGCGGCGCATCCCATCCAGAAAATCGCGAGCATCCACGCTGTTTTAAAGGGCATGGGGTCGACCTTATAGACGAAAGTTGAACTACTTTATCGCAGCTTGATCAGATACCCCAACGACCGGCCAACGCTTTATTATCTTCCCATCAGGCTGGGCAGAAACAGCGCAATCCTGGGAAAAACGGTCAGAAGGACGGCGGTTGCGATGATCGACGCCAGAAAGGGGACTGCGCCCTTGAAGATTTCCGCCATGGGCACGTCCTTGGCGATGCCGGCCAGGGTGTAGACGTTCAGGCCCACCGGAGGGGTGATCAGGCCCGCTTCCATCATAAGCACCGCCACCACTCCGAACCAGATCGGGTGGAAATGCAGCGAAACGATAACCGGGAACACCACCGGCAGGGTCAGCACCATCATGGACACCGCATCTAGGAAACAGCCGAGAGCCAAGTAGATTCCAGCGATGATCACCAGGACCACGTAGCGCGACACCGCGAGACCTGCGATCCAGGCCGAAACCGTGGTCGGGATGGTCGACAAGGCCAGAAAATAGCTGAACACCGTGGCTCCGGCGACCAAAAACAACACCATGACCGTGATCCGGGTGGCTTCGAGCAGGCAGGACACGACCGCCCGGCCGTTCAAGCGCCCTTTGAGCAGGACGATGACGAAGAGCGCGAAGGCCCCCACGGCGCCGGCCTCGGTGGGGTTGATGAAGCCCAGATAGATCCCGCCCATCACAAGGAAGAACACCAGCGCGGTTTCCCAGATGCCTTTCAAGGCCAGGATCTTTTCCCGGAGCGTGACCTTTTCGGGCGAGGCCGGGGCCAAGGCCGGGTTGATCTTGACCCACCCGATTACCACCGCCGCATAGGCGGCAGCGAGCAGCAGCCCGGGCAAAATCCCTGAAATCAGAAGCTTGCCGATGGACTGTTCGGTCAGCATGCCGTAGACCACAAATCCCAGGCTGGGGGGAATCAGAAAGCTCAGCGTGCCGCCAGCCGCCACCACGCCCGTCGCCAGCCGCGGGGCGTAGCCGAAGCGCCGCATCTCGGGCAGCGCGATGTTCCCCATGGCAGCGGCAGCCGCCACCGATGACCCGCTCACCGCGGCGAATCCGGCGCAGGCCGCAATGGTCGCCACCCCCAATCCTCCCGGCAGGCGGCGGAACCACTTGTCGAACGTCGCGTAGAGCTCCCGGGTTATGCCGGCCGCTCCGGCAAAGCTGCCCATGAGGATGAACAGGGGGATGATCGTGTAGGGGTAATGGGACGCAACGCCATAGAGCGTTTGCGCCACAATGGGCAGGGCGGCGGGCAGAGCCGAAAGCTTCCAAATCCCTAAAAAACCTACCAACATCATCATGAATGCGATGGGCATGCCCATCAGCAAGAGAACCACCAGCAGCAAGGTTCCCAGCACGCCGACGGCGATCGGGTCCATTAAGATCTCCCGGCGATTTTCAGTACGGATGCAATGAAGTCCAGCAGAAGCTCCAGCCACAGGAGCAGGCCGCCGACGGCCACCAGCAGCTTGAAGGGCCATTGGGGCACCCGCAGCTGGTCCGACACCGCTTTTTCGTGAATCCCTTCAAGATAGCCCTGCCAAACGAGGATGGCGATGATCAAGAGCCCGGCGAGGCTCGTCGCCGTCTGGAATATGGCCTGGGTCCTGGCGGCGTAGCGGCTCGTAAGGAAATCAACCCCCACGTGGCCCTTGACCTGCTGGGTGTAGGCGGCCCCCAGCAGCACGATCACGGCCAGCATGTACTCCGAAAGCTCGAAGGTACCGGGAATGGGTTTGTCGAAAAAAGACCGGCCCACGGCGTCGCCCACGGTGATCAGCATCAACGGGATGGCCAGGAACATCCCTAAAAAACAGGCGCCGTAGCTCGCTTGGCGGACCAGCTTGCGGAATCTCTCCAGCGCTTCCATGGACTCCCTTCTCAGCTATGAAACAACCGGCCCAAGCCACCGGCTGCCGGGCAAGGGGGGCCGCCTCTTCAATTACGCCTTCTTCCACTCCGGGGGACATGCCACGACCTGGACATTACGCTTTTCGCATTCCTCGTTCATGATCGCCACGGCTTTCCGGGCCGGCAGGCCCTTGGCTTCCAGATCCGACACCCACTTCCGGGTCACTTCCTGGAACCGCCCATACCAACGCTGGGCTTCATTCTTTGAAAGCTCCACCATTTTCACGCCTCCCTGGGTGATCTCCTCGATCAGCTTGGGGTACTCGCTGCGGGTGAGCCCGCCAGTAGTGCGGAAGGGGTTGGTGCCCAGTTCGTTGACGAGCTTCTTCTGGTCTTCGGACAGCTTGTTCCAGGTGCTCATATTCATGACCGTGCCCTCGGAGACGCAGCCGAAAGTGGTGACGACCCCGTATTTGGCAACCTCGTGGAGCTTGAAGGCCAGGATGACGGGCGGACAGGTGACGATGCCGTCGATGGTGCCGGTTTCGATGGCCATGTAGACATCGCCTGGAGGCATGAACACCGGCTCCGCACCCAGCGCTTTCACGTAGTTGGTCTGGTGGCCGCCGGGCGTTCTGAGCTTCAAGCCCTTGAGGTCTTCCATCTCGGCGATCGGCTTTTTTGTCCAGATATAGGACTGGATGCACCCGTTGAGCTCGAGAACTTTTACGTCCTTGAACTCCTCCCTGAGAATTCGATCGTAGACGGCGTTGCCGATGTCGACGGCCAAGTCCTTGCCATCCACCCAGGCCGCCAGCGAGAGGACATCCGTCAGCGGGAATCGGCCCGGAGTGAACGTGGCCGTGAAATAACCCATATCCGCGAGGCCCTTGGCCACGATGTCATAGTGGTCCTGGGCTTTGCCCAACGCCCCGCCGGCAAACAGGGTGTAATCCAGGCCGCCGCCGCTCCTTTTCTTCATCTCATCGAGCATCGGTATCCAGACGGTCTTAGTTTCGCGGCTCAGCGGCGGATGCCATGTGCTGAACTTGAGCTTGACGGCTTCGGCCAGGCTCGGCCGGATGCCGTAAAGTCCCAATCCCAGGACAGTGCCTCCGATGAGGGCTCCTTTGATAAAATTCCTGCGGCTCAACTCAGTGCATTTTTCGCACATGGTTCATCTCCCTTCAGTGATGAAGCAGGCCGCGGTGCCGCCGCCGGCGGATTGAGCATCGGGAGCGCTTGCCGCCTCGGCTGGTGCATCCTTCCCGATCAGGTCTTCACGGATCCGGTAGCCATACCGCTCGGACAGCCCGAGCCGCCGAACGACGTCCACTCCCGCGCGCAGGGCGCTGCCGGTCAGGTTCAGGTACGGTTTACGCAGCCGGCCGGCCGGAAGGCCCAGCACCCGTGCCAGCGACTTGACCGGCACGGGGTTGACCTTCGAGTAAGTGAAGTGGATCAACGGCAGGAGGCGCAGATAGGCCTCACGGAAGTTGACCGCGTCCTCGATGGTGCTCCAGGGCTTGGATATGATCGCCATTTCGGCCGGGGCGATGTTGCCGGTCATGTTGGCCGTGCCGTGGCCGCCCAGGGACATGACGGCCGGTACGAGCCCCAGGTTCGGCGAATCGCAGCACATGAGCGACAGCTCCTTGCCGGCGGCCAGGATCTGGGCGATCTGCCCGGGCCGGGCCATGGCCTCCTTGTCGATCACGACGTTGGGGTGATCGGCCAGGCGCAGGATGGCTTCGGACGGGAGGTCGGTGCCCACGCGGATGGGGTTGTTGTAGATGCCGATGGGAATGGGGCTGGCGTCGGCCACCTCCAGAAAGTACTGCAGCGCCGCATCCACCGGGGCGTAGACGTAGGACGGCACGGTGACGACGGCGCCGTCCGCCCCGGCTCTGGCGGCGTATTGAACCATGGCGATGGTTTCCCGGGTGTTGTTCGCAGTGCAGCCGTAGAACAAAGGAAGGCCGGACCTCTTGAACTTAACGGTTTGCGCAATAATCAGGTGGCGTTCTTCCCTGGACAGCAGCGAGACCTCGCCGGTCGAACCCATGATCAGCAGGGCGCTGGTGCCGTGAGCGGCCTGAAAGTCGATGAGCCGGTCGAACCCCTCGATGTCGGGCGACCCGTCCTCTTTGAAAGGGGTGATCAGCGCTACAAAAGAGCCCCTCAGAATTCGCTTCCCCATGAAATTCCCCCATTTATTCAGATGTGCAGGCTGTTGTTGAATCAATTCCTTGGCCGCAAACGCAGTCTATACGCAAACCCTGGGGAATTTCAATGCAGATGGCGAGGCCCAAGGCGCGGGGCCCCCGCCGAGCGAGGCGTACTTCCTGTGCGCCGCAGTGTGCGCGGGGTGAAGCGCAACGCCGCGATTGGGCTTTGGGCCTCGCCATCAGTCGATGAGGAGAAGGGTTTGAGTCGCGAGTCCCTGCAACACGGCGGCCGAAACGCTTCCCAGCAGAAACTGCTTGATCCGGGACAAGCCGCGCTTGCCCATCGCCAGGGTGCCGAAATCACCACTCCGGAGTTCGTGCAGGATCGTGGCGGGCACATTCCCGCTGAGTGCGACCACCCGCAGCGAGAGGGCTTTTTGCCACCCCAGGATTTTGTGAATTTCACCCCATCGCTTGAGTGCTTTGACTTCCGCCGCCCCCTGAAGCACATGCAGAAAAACCAGTTTGAACTCCGCCTGGGTCATGAACGATTGCTCCAGGTGGCGCAGAACGAACAGGCTGGCCAGACCGAGATCCAGAGAGACCAGGACGCGCTCTCCGCGAGATGGAATGATACGTGCCCACGCTCGGCGACAAATAGCCGACCCCCTCGGAAGCCAGCGCTTCGGCGAATGCCAAGGCCTCGTCCAGATCGATGCCGCCCGGAACCCACTCGCGCAGCAGAAGGCGAAACCCCACAAGAAAACCCGACGGAAGCCGGCGTTTGACTTCCCGCACCACCTGCAAGGGGAAGCGAATGCGATCCTCGAAGCCCACCGCCGTCCCGGAGGCGTCCTTGTGGCTGAAGCCCGACAGGAACTGGGTCAGCAGGTAGCCGGTGGCGCCGTGCAGCTCGACCGCATCGAATCCGGCGGCGCCGGCCCGGGCGGCGGCATCGCCGAAAGCGTCACAGACCGACTCTTTTTCTTCCGCGCTCATGGAACGCGTCCACGCGGCCGCCCGTTGCATGAAATCACGGGTGAGCCCGAAGCGCTGCTCCAGAGGGAAGAACTCCATGAACTCCTTCAGGCTGGCGAGGTGGAAGGAAGTGAACAACACGTCGGCCCCCGATAGAGATCCCCGCAACGCAGCTGCAGCCGAGCGGATGCCAGGCTGTGCAGCCGACGGTCAGCTGCCGTTCAACGTGGGCCCTCGGCCGGTTCGCCTCCGACCGTCTCCGGCGTGGGCTCGGCCGTTTTCGTCGTCCGCCAACCCTTGATCACCGGCCGCAACAGGATATAGGCAATCCCCAGGGTGAGCAGGATTCCCAGAACGAGCACGAGCACCCGCTCCAGGAATATGGCACCCACCGCCATGGCGCTGAGAAGCAGCGCAATCACGATCAGGCGCCAGTCGAAGGTGATCCCGGCCATATAGATCGACAGGGCGATGATGAGGGTCGCCGTAGGCCCGGCCGCCTCGGGCTTGAGAACCCCCTTCTCGATAAAACGAAACAACAAGAAAATGGCGGTGGTGGTTCCGATCCAGAGCAGCACCTGGTGCTGCACCACCTTCCACCTCAGCAGCGTGAGCCGCTGGCGTTCATATAAGCTGCACAACAAAAGAGACAAGAGGCCGAAGGCCGGTGTCACCCACAGCCAATATGCCAGGCTGTGCTGTGCCCATAAGGGCGTGGTCGCCAGACCGAAGCCGCAAAGGCCCAGCAGCAGCGCCAGCAGAATTCCGCGGCCGACAAGCCGCCAGTTGGTTTTTCGGGGCAAGGGCGCCGGAACCGGCTGAGGATCCGTCATGGTCAGCTCCACGTGAATGGGTTGCAGGGCCGAGAAGAAAAATACGGTCTGACAGCATCAAATTTGTATTTCATTCCGCTGCGGGTGTCAACTGCAGCCCGCCGGCCGCGGCAACCGCAAAAACCGGCACCCGTCACTCGTAGCCCAACTCGGCCAGGCGCTCCTCGCTCATCCCGAGAAAGTGAGCCACTTCATGGACCACGGTGATTTCGATCTCATCCTGCAGCTCCTCCCGGCTGGTGCACATCTCTTCGAGCGGCTCTTTGAAGATGAAGATCGTATCGGGGTAAAGCGGCGGCTCGCCCACGGTGCGCTCGCTCAACGGCACGCCCCAATACAGCCCCAGCAACGGCTCATCGGGCGGATACCCCATCTCCTCGAGCATGTCGGGAGCCGGCCGCTTTTGCACCGTGATTAGAATGTTGTCGAGGTACTGCCGGATCTCCTGCGGAATTCTGCCGATGGCTTCTTTCACGATCCGGTCGAACTCTCTATTGCCGAGCTTCATGCGATTCTCTTCTTTTTGAAGATGCCGAGGTGAATTCCGGTGCTATGGAAACTGGTTAAAATTAAGTTAGGGTTGTGTTAGGATGTTATTATAATTGGGTGTTTGTCAATATAATGTCCACCCTACGGCAATGGAATTCAAATCTAACATACCAGGTTACCTGTTCGATCGGAAGGACTACGAGCTGATCCAGATCGTCAACGACGTTCTGCGCAGCGCCAGGTTCGCCCGCAAACTGTATTTTCCTTATTTTCATCCCAACGGCATCAAGGAGATGGCGGAAACCAAGGGCCTGCGTTCGGCTTATGCGGTGGCTCAGCTGTTGAGCTCGCTCAAAATCGGCGGGGTGGACGACCGGCTGAATGCCCTGCGATCGCTGCGCCTGGAAGTGATCGATACCGCCGAGGGGCCGATGCCCAAAAACACCGCCCGGGTGCTCTTGGAGATCATGAAAAATCTGGTGCGGGCCTATGGCGACTCCCGGCACCAGCTGGAGCTGGCCCACGATTTCCGGATGACCGCTTCCGGCAAACCCCGCATCGTCCGCCGCCAGCTCAAGCAGCACCACTTGCTGGAAATGCCCGAGGAATGGAACCAGATCGCCTTCGACGACCATGTGCACGACGTCAACACCAAGGGCCGCAAATCCTCGACCCACCTCATCATGGACGCCTGGATCAAGGGCATCCGCCGGCTGCGGGTCATCCACTACAACTTCATCGAACCGCGCTTTGCTGCCGAGCTATTTGAAGCCGCCAGGATCCTCGACATCGACGTGCGCATCGGCATCGAGTACTCCGCCCGCTTCCGGGACCGATACGTTCAGCTCATCTGGGTGCCCCGTGGTTTTGCCGACGCTCAGTCCTTCCTGTGCTTCCTTGCCGAGCCGCCGGTCATGGGCCTCATGGAGGCCGGACAACGGGCCTCTCGCTATCAGCAGGAGTACGTGATCGGCCTACTCAAGAGATTCAACACCGTTCACCGTCTGGACCTCAACCGCCGCCTCGACATCACCATGCTGCCGATCGACGAAGCGGAGTTTCTCGGCTTTGTCGGCATCGGACAGAAATCCAAACTGCACCTTTCCAAGTTTATCCACGACCAGCTTATGAGATCCCTGCATTGGCGCATTGCCTCCCTGAAGGCCGAGCTGCGCACGGTCTCGCCCGAAAGGCAGCGCGAGATCAACGCTTGGGTCGATGGTCTGAACCGCATGGACCTGGAAACGCTCATCGACGGATACCTGGAGCAGTCCCAGAACCTGGAGATTGCCTATCCGGATCAGCCTTTCAGGGGGCCGGAAGTGCCCGAGCTGCTGCGGCTGACCGCCCCGGAAATCCTCGGCCGACTGGCGGCCCTGCATTCCGGCTACCGCGTTACGCTGAACCTGACCAACTTGAAGGTAGAGGATGTCCTGGAGCTGCTCTACGACTGCCAGGGCATGATCACGCGGCTGGAGATATTCA
>CAZNAX010000030.1:0-24575 GCA_964570965.1 uncultured Desulfatibacillum sp. | reverse complement strand
ATTTTTCGAGCGCGGCCAGATGCCGGCGGATGGTGGCCACGTCGCCGCGGGCGATCGGACCGGTGAGGCACTTGGGGAATCCGACCGTTTCGATGTTGGCCAAGGTCCCGCGCAACAGGGGCATGTAGGCCTTGATTGCATCGGCCGGGGTCTTGCCGAAGTTGCGCCAGAGATCCGTGGCCAGCTTGATGAGGGTGGTGAAGTAGTTGCAGGCCATGGCGGCGGCCGCATGGTAGAGGACCTTGTCCTCGGAAGTCAGATAAACGATGTCGCCCTTAAGGGTCCGCGCCATTTCGGTCAGGGTGGTTTTGAGCGGCTCTTCGGCTTCGATGGCGAAGGTCGAGCCGGGCAGGTTGGCGATGGCCTGCTCGATGCCGGCGAAGGTCTGGCACGGGTGGATCGAGCCCACCCAAGCCCCCTGCTGTCGGACGGCCTCGAGCGACTGCACGGTGCTCGCTCCGCTGCAGTGCACCGCCATCTGGCCCGGGCGCCATTTCAGCTCGGCGCTCACCCGGGGGATGAAGTCATCGGCGGTGGTGATGAACACCATATCGACCGCATCCACCAGCTCCTGGCTGTTCTCAAAAACCCGGCATCCGGGTACGAGCCGAGCGAACCGTTCCGCGGCGGGCGGGCGGATGTCCGCCACGGCGGCCACCGCATAGCCCTGCTCGGCCAAACGGACGCCGAACGTGGTGCCGACCGGTCCGGCGCCGATGAAACCCAACTTCAGCATGAGGCTGCCTCCAGAAATATAACCAGGTGCCCTTTTTTCAGAGAGCGTTCAAAGCATGTCACGATCGGGTGGGATGATCAAGCGCCGCTTGGACTGAATGCTTCACGTTGGGCCGACCAGTCGATCAAAGGCCTCCACTTCGACGCCCGGACAGGTGGTGAAGGCGATCCCCGTCAGCCGTGCCAGGGCCACGGAAGCTTTGACGGCATCCTCGATGCTCGCAAGCTTGACGCAGATCATGAGGTCGTATTCGCCCAGCAGCACGTGCATGGCGTTGACCTCGCCGCCCATCTTCTTGATTTCATCGACCGCCGCCTGAGTTCGCTCCACGCTGATCGTCCGAATGGATTCGGTGGTGTATCGGCCGAACATGAAGAATGTTGCCATGCTCCCCTCCTTTTCGTAGAAAGCCATGCGATTGAATTCGGTTTCGTCAATAAACCCGTTTCCTCATCAAAAGCCGACGGCCTGCCCGTCCTTGCGCATGTCCGAAGCGGCTCCGTAGCCTTCCGCCAGCCGCCAGATCAGCTGGCCGCCGCCGAAGAGTGATTCCGGTGCACCGGTCGTAACCGAATGGCCGCGCCGGCGCAACCCCTCCGCGATCTCTGTTGGAAAACCGCTCTCGATCTGCACACTGCCGTCGGTGGCGAGGTGCCAGCGCGGGGCGTCGCAGGCGGTTTGGGGGTTCTGGCCGTAATCGAATATCCGGGTCATCAGCTGCACATGCCCCTGCGGCTGCATGTGGGCTCCCATGACGCCCAAGCTCATGAGCGGCCGCCCGCCGCGGGTGACGAACCCCGGGATGATGGTATGGAACGGACGCTTGCCGCCGGCCACGCAGTTGGGGTGGCCTTCGTTCAGGACGAATCCGAGACCGCGGTTTTGCAAAGCGATGCCGGTGCCGGGCACCACCACGCCGGAGCCGAAGCCCATGTAGTTGGATTGGATCATGGAAACCATCATTCCGGATTCGTCGGCAGCCGTCAGATAGACCGTGCCGCCGCCGGAAGTCGCCGGCGCGGGCGTCGTCGCCGCCCGCTCCATGCGGATCGCCGCCGCCCAGGCCGCCAGGGCGTCTGCGCGCAGCAAGTCGCCGGGCGGCACCGGCATGTGATCGATGTCGGCGACATGGCGGAACACTTGGGCAAAGGCGCTTTTCATGGCCTCGATCTGCAGATGAATGCTGTCGACGGAGTCGACGGGAAACCGTCCAAGGTCGAAGTCGCGCAGGATCCCCAGGGCGATGAGCGCCGCGATTCCCTGGCCGTTCGGCGGGATTTCGTGCAGCGTGACGCTGCGGTAGTCGATGGCCAACGGCTCGACCCACTCGACGGCGTGCGCGGCCAGGTCCTCCGACGTCATGGCACCGCCCGCGGCGGCGGAGCAGGCCGCGATCTGGCGAGCGATCGGCCCGCGGTAGAACGTTTCGCCGCGGCTGTCGGCGATGGCGGCAAGGGTATCGGCCTGGTCCGGGCAGCGGAACGGCTCTCCGGGCTGCGGAGCGCGCCCGTCTGGGAAGAACGTGCGGTTGATCTCGGCAAACTGCGGGTAAAGCGCCTGGGCCTGCCGCCAGCGCGTGGCCGTGATCGGCGATACCGGAAAGCCGCAGCGCGCATAGGCGATGGCCGGTTGGAATAGCTCTGTAAAAGGCAGTTTTCCGAAGCGCCCGGACAATGCCGCCCAGGCGGCTACGGCGCCGGGCACCGTAACGGTGTCCCAGCCCAGGGGAGGCATTGCGGCCATTCCGGCAAATCGCTGCGGCGACCATGCTTGCGGCGACCGGCCGGAGCTGTTCAGGCCGCAGAGACCGTTTCCGTCCCAGAGAATGGCAAAGGCGTCGCTGCCGATACCGTTGCTGGTCGGCTCGACCACGGTGAGGGCGATGGCGGCCGCCAGGGCCGCGTCGACGGCATTGCCACCGGCGAGCAGCATGCGCAGTCCGGCCTGTGCGGCGAGGGGCTGCGAGGTGGCCACCGCATTGCGGGCCAAAACGGGCATGCGCCGCGAAGGGTAGGGGAAGTCCCAGGCAAAAGTCATGATGTCAGCCTCAGTCATCGCTTCGTTCCTGCAATGCTTACCGAGAATTGCTGCAAAAATCAATCGATGAGCTCGGCGATCACGCTGTGCCTGCGCTTAATGGCGTTGATCATGCGGTCCTCGCGGCGCAGCCGGGTGATGGCGCGGATGATCAGGTAGGCTCTCCCAAGGCCAGCAGCAGTGTGTTTATGATCATCACGGTGATGAACAGGTGCAGGACATCGAGGATTTCATAGTAGCGCGAGGTGGCCACCAACGCGCTCATGATCGACAGCGGGATGGCGAGCACCGCAATGCCGGTGCGCAGACTGGCGAGCGAGGTTCGTTTCTCCGCGAGGATCAGCTGGACCTCGTTCATGAGAATCCCCGGCGGGCAGGAATCCGACTGCTGGTCACCGGCGGCGGCGTCGCGATCGCCGTATGGATTGCCGCTGCCCACGGCTACTTCGGCGGGCCGGCCAGCCGGAAGCGCACCTGCACCCCGGCGCTCACCTGGACCTGGCCGGGTTGGATCGGGGTGCCGGCGGCGGACGGCGCGGCCAGTCGCCGTTCCATGGGATAGGACGCCGGTGCGCCTTCCTCGCGGATCTCGATCACCTCTCCCACCTGCAGGCTGAGCGCGGCGGCGATGGCCTCGGCCTTGCGGCGGGCCTCCCGCGCAGCCAGCTGCAGGGCCTGCTCACGGTACGTGAGGTCGTCGCGGAGGTCGAACGTAAGGCTGCTGAGCTGGTTGGCGCCCGCGGCGATGCCGGCATCGATCACGGCGCCGACGCGCTCCAGGTCGTCGACTTGCACCCGCACCGTGTTGGCGGCGCGGTAGCCGATGATGCGCGGGGCTTCAGGCTCCTGGCCGGACCGGGGCGCGGGGTGGGAGTAGACCGGATTCAGGGAGAGCCCGGCGGTGCGGATCTTCTCATTCGGGACGCCCTGGGCCTTGATGTCTTTGACGACCCGCTGCATGATCTGCGCGATCTGTTTCTGGGCGTCCTGGGCCTGCTTGCTTTCGACCACGGCGCCGAGACTCACCATGGCACGGTCGGGGGCGGCCGCCACCTCCGCGCTTCCGGTGACGACGATGGCCGGAACGGCAGGGGCGGCGAGCGGACCGCTCTGCGCCATGGCCGCTGCCGCGAGCATCCAGGCGCCGAGGGCAGCGGTTGCACCGACGCCTATCGAACGGGATCGTTTGCGGGACATGCTGTTCAACCGTTTCATGACGTTCCTCTCTTCAGTGGGTGGGTGCCGAGCGACAGCGCCAAGGTAAGCATGAAATCCGCCGACACCAGCCCGGTCGGATCATCCGGCGCGGCCCAGAAAAAGATCCAAAGATTTGGAATGCGGATCCATGGCGGCATGGGCGCAGTGCGCCCCGATCACCAAGATCGCAACCACCACCTTGATGCCGCAGATGGTGCCCTCCGTCAGGTGGCCTCCCAGGGTGACCACGGTCTCGTTTTGGACCGTGGAGGCGGCGAAGTGGGCATGTATTTCCGTGCCCCCGTCGGCTCGGGGGGCGACCCATCCAGTCAGGGACACGAGCTCCATGGGCGCTGTGATTGCCAAGTAGAGGCGGTCCTCCGGGGATACCGGAAAGGTTTCCGGGAACACTTTCAGGTTTCGGAAAACCGCTTTTCGCAGGGCCCCCAGCCCAGAAACCAAAACCCCGGCCCGCACCCCTTCGGTCTTCAGCGCCTCCGCGATGGCCTGCAACAGGTCCGAACCAGGGCTGATCCTGAATTGCAGGACGCGCTGGACCGGCGATGAAGCGATGCATTCGATCGACGTCACGTTGTCCCTCCCCGCCCGGACCCTCCGGGCTCAAATACGAAATCCGTCGGATCTGTTTCGGATTGCGTGCTTCGAATTTATGCGGCCAGACCCCTCCGCTTGCGGTAAATTCCCTCCAGTCGGATCAGCTGATGGCCCATGTCCTGCGGGCGGTTGATCATCCGGCCGGCCCGGAGGATCCCGCGCGCTCGGGCCAAACGCTATCGCCCAGCTCGCTGTTCCGCCACCGCACGGCGGCCCGCAGGCACCAGGTCCTGACCGAAATCAAAACGACCTCCAACAACTCTGAGCCGATGGGCATGCATCAATCGTCGAGCTGACGTTTTTTGCGATACGCCGCGAGCATCGTGATGTCATCTTCTTGAGGCGATGGCCCAATGAAGTCGGCCAGACCCTGCTGAATGGTTTGTATCAGAGCCCCTGCGGAATGAAGAGGTCTATCGGCCAGCTGGTGCAAGCGATGGTGGCCGAAGCGTTCGTCGGCCGGCGAACGCGAATCGGTGACACCGTCCGTAAAAGCGAGAAAAATGTCGCCAGGGTCCAGAGCGGTTTGCCGGGGCAAGTAATCTGCCTCCGGGAGCACGCCGACGATCGGGCCGGATGGCTCCAATCGTTGTTTGACGCCCTGCGGTCCGATTACCAAGGCCGGATCGTGGCCGGCATTGATATAGCTTAACCGGCCGGAGCCGGTATCCAGGATGCCGAAAAACAGGGTGGCGAACATGCTCAAGTCACTGTGATTCTGAATGATGTATTTGTTGGTCAAGCGCACGGCTTCCAACGCTCGATGATAGTCGGCATCACACTTCTCTGGAGCAACACATTCCACCATTTCTGTCTTTGCCGGAAGTTCAACCCCTTCCAGCGCCGTTTGCCCGGATAAAATTCTGATCAGACTGCGGATTAGCGCCATGAACAGTGCAGCGCCGACGCCCTTGCCACAAACGTCAGCGATGACCAGGCCCACATGCCCTTCCGGAAGTTCAAATATATCGTAAAAATCCCCTGAGACTTGGCGTGCTGGTCTGAAGAAAGCGGCAAATTCCCAACCGGGCTTCTGCGGCAGAAACTGGGGCAAGAAGTTCGCCTGCATTTCGCGCCCCTGATTCAGCTCCCGGTCCAGCGCTCTGGAATAGGAAGCCACCTGTGAAAAACTCTCCTGCAGGGACGCCTCCGCCTGCTTGCGTTGATCGATCGCAAGCGAAATCTGTTTGAAGGTCCGAATGAAAGCCGTAATGACTTCTCCCAATTCATCTCGGCGGGATTCTCGCGCCGTTTGAAAACCGGGCGCTTCGATGTCATGCTGGATGGCGTTCCCGGCACTGATCAGATCCCTGCGCAGCCGCAGAATAGGAGCGATCACGATTGGGTATAACGCCAGCATCGCCCCTATCGTAACAAACACCGAGATAATCAGCACCAGCCCTGCAATGCGCAGGGTAAACGCCACCAGTTCCCTATTTACCTGCGACGCATCATGGCGCACAATCAGAGTATAGCCGGGGTGCCAGCGCTGGGAGGTCCAAGCCACGTCGTAGTGGGCGTCATTTCCGCCGGAGCGCCCGGTGAGCTTGTCGACAGGCAATTCCCCGAAATCCAATTCCGGTGGTTCGCCAAAAACTCCGATCAATCCGCCATCCGGTCGATACAGGGCACCGCCGATGACATGGTTGTGTTGAGAAAGCATTGCGAGACGATCCAAGAGTTGGCGATCGGAACTGTCGGCTGCGGCATTCTGCATGATCACCATGAGTTTGGCTGCTGTCACTTCCCGAACCTGTTCGAGAAGTTCATTTTTGCGGTTATGAAGGGAAGGAATCAAGATGATGGCTTCAATGACCAGCACGCTGGCGAACACCCACAGGGCGACCCTTCTCGACAGGCGAGCTGCCGGTATCTGGAGAAAGGCTTGCGTCAGCCGGGAAATTAGAACGGATGCCCTTTTGCTACGAGACAAAGATTGCTTGCACATGAAAATCACTTGAGGGGATTTCTTTCGGCTTCCCATTCGGGTGGTGCACGACCATTAGCTTCTCCCAGGGGCCGGCAAAATTGAATCGAATTCCAACAATGAGCGTAATTGTAATAGCCGTCAAGGTGGAAATTTCGAAATTCGGTATAATCTATATGCCGGAATAATTGCTGGAAGATTTATTGAAGGACGAAACCCTGCTGTTGGTGACCCCGGTGCTGCGGCAAGAATCTGAACCTGTCCAAGGCGGATGGGGGCCGGGTGCGCCTTGCGGTTGAATCGCACTCAAAGAAGTATGACGAGGTGGTCGACAAACTCCTGGTCGCCGTGGGACGTTCACCCAATGTGGAGGGTTTGGGACTGGAAACGGCGGGGGTGACGTATTCAAAGAAAGGCGTTCAGGTCAGCGCCCGCCGCCCGCCATTAAGGGCAGCGTGTTGGCGCCGTTGGGCAGGACCGTGATCGAGGGGGCCTGCTTGCCGCACCGGCCGTAGGCCAGCTTGAGGGCCTCATCGATGGTGGCCGCCGGGATCAAGCCGGCGCGGCGCGCCAGCTCGGCGTTGTCCGGCCGGGTGAGCATGATGGTCGGACTTTGGCGGCAATACTCCCGGGTGATCAGGGCGCACCAGCCGGCGATGGTGTAGTTGTTCCTCAGGGCGCGGTCGTGCTCCGCGATGGTCGGGTAGTCGAACCAGCGGAAATATTCCAGCGGTTCGCGGATGTCCGGGCATTCCGAAAGGATCACCGAAACGCCGCCGTCCTTGACGGCATGCACGGCGTTGTCCATGGTTTTGGTCGTCTGGTAGAGGTTGATATCCTTGGGATAACCGCCGGCGGTGGCGATGACGATGTCGGCCTTCTCTTGGATTTCCACCCCGTAGATCGCATCCACCATCCGGGTGGCCCTCCGCCAGGCCGACACCCAGTTGCCGGCAAAAATGCCGCAGATATCCCCCTCCAGATTGGGGACCACGTTGACGATGAAATCCGGCCGGACGAGGGAGGCGCACTCCATCATGTCCTCGTGGGCCGGGTTGCCGTCCGTCATTTTCGATTGGGCCAGCCGGCTGCGGCCGGCGCCGGCCTGGGGCTCCATGGACCATAGATGGCAGGCCTGGATGGTCGTGTTGGAGCAGATGCCGGGCATCACGCTTTTGCGGCCGCCCCCATAGCCGACCATGTAGTGGTAGATGACCCCGCCGGTCAGGATGAGCTTGTCGGCCTCCAGCGCCAGGTGGCTCGCCTCCACCGGAGTATTGCGGCTGGTGCGCCCGAGAAAGACCGCGTTGGCAGCATCCCAGGCGTCATGATTTACGACCCGTACGCGATGGCAGACCTGGGGCCCGCAGAGTTCGATGAATTCCGCGGGCGTGTTTTTGCGATGCGCGCCGACGGCGATGATGACGGTCACCTTGTCGTCGGGAACCCCGGCCTGGTTCAGGCCGTCCAGCAGGATGGGCAGGGTCTCCGCGTTGCGCTGCCAGCCGCGGGTGATGTCGCTCACGGTGATGGCCACGGTTTCCCCCGGCCGAACCACCTCCCGCAGGGGCGCGGAGTCGATCGGATGGTCCAGGGCATGGGTGTAGGCCGCGTGCAGGTCGGCGGGCGGCGGTTGGTTGCAACCGAGCAGCTCGTGCAGCAGCCGATCGGCCGGGACCTGGAAGGAAACGCTGCCCTTGCCGTACTTGAGATTAAACGTGCGTAGGGACATGACTCACACGTTCCGATGGTTGAGGTCGCTGTCCAGGTTCAACCCCTTGTCCCGGCGGCGTCCGGCTAAGAACGATGGCCGTCATGTTGGACCGGGCTTGGAGGGGCTTCCTAAACGACGCGACGGTGGCTATGGATAGACGTCCGAAAGCGCTCGCGGCGCTTGCATAGAAAGCGATGGTCAGCCGCATCCGCAACCGCAGTCGCATCCGGACCCGTGGCCATGGCCGGCCATCTCGGCCATGGCCTTGATGACGTCGCGGGGCTGAGGGGTTTCGACCGCGAGGATGCTGGCATTGAAATATACTTCCTCGCGGCCTTCGGCCAAGCGGCCGAGGGCAGGGGCCACATGCCCAAAAAAGAGGCCTGCTTCCGAGCCGGCCACACGAAACGCAATCGTCTCGGCTTCCTTGCGGCCGTTCAAAAGACATTCCAATGGCGTCAGCCCGTCCGAACCGATGCCGAAGATGAAGACAACTTCGGCATCGGGCAGCGGGATGTCCATGGCTGCGGCCGACCTTCCGGCCTGGAACGATAATCTTATCCTTCGGAGCGGTTGCACGCTTCGATCCAGGCTCAAGGAATCCTCCGGCTCGGGTGTTTGGATTGATGAATGCGGGCGGCCTTCACTAAGATCCTCCGCTGGTTTACGGTGATTCAGGCAATCGTTCAATTGGGGTCGGGCTCCGGTTGATGTTTGGCTTCTGCGTATTCGGCCAGCAACCCCTCGACCGCCATCTGCTGCATGGCGATGCGGTCCGCCAGCGGGAGGGTGGCCGGGGTGACGACGGAGAGTACGCCGGTGCTGACGTTCTGGCGCAGGTATCCGCCAATGGTCAGCTGACGGGTCAACCGCAAAAACGTCAGGCTCCAAAAAGGGATGTCGGCGATCCCGTTCTTGGGTTTCAGCAATATCCCACCGGGATCGCTTTCAACGGGATATCCAGCGATCCGGATCCGGTCGACAATCCGAGAGGATCCTTCGGTGTCTCCCATCGCATACCGCCTCAAATAAAATCCTGTGGCGCGCGGGTCTTCTCTCAGGTCCAGCACCAGATCGTAGCGCTTTTCTCTCAGGAAGCGGCGGATGATCCGGGCTTCCGGCGAGTCGAATCGGGTGAAGTCGTCTGCGATGTCGACCCTCGCGTGCGTGAAGGGCAAGTCGTGCACCCATCCCCAGGGGTTGATCATCGGGAGAATGTCCATGTCGAAACGCGTGGTCGATACGGGAGTCGCACGCAATCGGTCAATCAGGGATAAAACATACTCCACGCCGGCCGTCTCGTTGCCGTGGATCCCGGCCAAAACCAGCACCTGCTTCAAGTCGGTTTGGAAGGGACGGTAGGCGACCCGCCAGATCGGGGCTTTAAATCCGGGGTGGGCGATCTGTCCGATTTCCGCCACCAGCAGATGAGCGGAAGCGGTATCCGCCGCCTGAAGCATCTTTCGGGTGGATGTCAGGTCCCGGACCGCGGGCGCATCGATTCGCTGCGGTTGGCCCACTGGCAGAAAGGAACAAGCCCCGCCAACCCAACACAGAACTAAAAGAGCAGTGGTCCGCAGCACCGGCATACGCGCGTTCTCTTCTCAGGGCTTGTCGCCTACGATCCAAGCGGTCAGCCGCGGCCCGTTTTCGACATGGGACGTCAGCCCGCTGGCGCACATCATGTCCCGGATGACCTTCGGGTGCAGGAAGCGGCTTCGCATCCGAACGATTTTTTCGGCCAGAGCGATCAAACGGACGGCCCTGCGGCCGGCATCGAATTCTTCAATCACGATCCGGCCGCCCGGCTTCAGCGTGCGCGCAAAGGCGCTGATCGCCGCGGCCTGGTCGGTAAAATGATGCAGCGCATCGACCACCAGGATTCGGTCAAAGGTGCCTTCCCGAAACGGCAGCTGCTCGGCGCGCGCCCGGACGCTTTCGAGGTTCTTGGCAGCCGCCTGGTGGAGCATACGCTCGGACAGGTCGCTTACCACCAAATGTCCGACCCGCGGTCGCAACGGATGCGATGCTCGACCGGTCCCACCGCCGCCATCCAGCAGCCATCCCTCGGAGGGCAGCTTCAGCAGCACCGCCAGGCGCGCAGCATCTGGTGCCCCTAACAGCCGATCGTAGAACGGGGCCAGTATGTGAAAATGGTCGAGCATTCATCGCAGCGCGAGTCGGGACCGTAACAACCGCCGGGATTGCCCGGTATCGAACATCAGCGACCGTACCGCCATATTAACCAGGAAGGCCGCCACTTTCAAGGTGCAGCGGGATGCGGGGCTGCCCCGGCAGGGGCCTATATGTTGATTTCGCCGTTATGTTAGGCTATTAAGTTGGGCAATGAGTCCGTGCATCCTCCTCAACGCTGACTATTCGTTTCTCAACCTGGTGAACTGGAAGAGAGCCTTGTGCCTGATGGCCAAGGGGAAAGTAGAAGTGGTCAAGGATTCACATGCGACGGTGCTCAGCTCCGGAGGAACGCGTTTCAAGGTGCCGACGGTCCTGCGCCTGATCAAGTTGATTCGA
Source organism: uncultured Desulfatibacillum sp. (assembly GCA_964570965.1). Taxonomy (GTDB): domain Bacteria; phylum Desulfobacterota; class Desulfobacteria; order Desulfobacterales; family SpSt-501; genus SpSt-501. The sequence continues at coordinate 13,817 of CAZNAX010000030.1, read as the reverse complement.
ACCATCTACCGTGCCGGGGTGGCTTTTTCGAAGCGCAACGTCTACGTGCGCGATCGCTTCCGCTGCGCCTACTGTGGAGGCCGGCGCGATCGGCTCTCGATCGATCACATCATTCCCAGATCGCGCGGAGGCAAAACCAATTTTGAAAACTGCGTGGCCGCCTGCAAGACCTGCAATTTGAAAAAAGGCGGGCGCACTCCCAGCGAGGCGGGTATGTTCCTGCGGACCAAGGCCTTTCAGCCCACTATTTCGGAATTTCTTCGGTTGAAATTCCAAAGCTGCGGATTGCAGGAGATATTGAGCGAGATCGGTTTTTAACTCAGCCCTGAGGCTGGACCACCCACAAGGAGGCAGATCCCATCGATGAAAGGAATCATTCTGGCCGGCGGCTCCGGCACACGGCTTTACCCGATCACGCTGGGGGTCAGCAAGCAGCTGCTTCCGGTCTACGACAAGCCCATGATCTACTACCCGCTGTCCGTTCTGATGCTGGCCGGAATTCGAGAGATCCTGATCGTTTCCACGCCGGTCGACCTGCCCGTGTTTCGTCGCCTGTTCGGCGACGGATCGCAGATCGGGCTGGCCTTCACCTATGCCGAACAGCCCCGCCCGGAAGGGCTGGCCCAGGCGTTTCTGATCGGCCGGGAATTTATCGGCGCGGATACGGTCTGCCTGATTTTGGGAGACAACATCTTCTACGGCCCGGGTCTTTCCGAAATTCTGGCGCGCGCGGTGCGGCTGCAAAAGGGCGGGTTGATTTTCGGGTATCCCGTAAGGGACCCCGAACGTTACGGCGTGGTGGAGTTCGACGGCGATTGCCGGGTGGTCGGGATCGAAGAGAAGCCGAAAAAACCCAAGTCCAATTACGCCGTGCCCGGATTGTACTTCTACGACAACGATGTCATCCGCATCGCCGCGCAGATCAAACCTTCCCAGCGCGGGGAGCTCGAAATCACCGATGTGAACCTTGCCTATCTGCGCTGCGGGGACCTGAAAGTGGAGCCTCTGGGCCGGGGGTTTGCCTGGCTGGACACCGGCACGCATGAGGCCCTCCAGCAGGCGGCCAGCTATGTGCAGGCCATCCAGGAGCGCCAGGGCCTCAAGATTGCCTGCATCGAGGAGATTGCCTACCGCCTCGGGTATATCAACATGCGACAGCTGCTTCGGCTGGCCGGTGGCTGCAGCAAGAATGAATACGGCCGCTATCTGTCCGATCTGGCCAACGAAGACGCATTGCCGCTGTGAGCCCCCCGTGTCGGGCCGCCCCCACCCGGGAGCGTGCGCGGGCGTTCGGTCGGAGCTTCAAATCAGGCTGAGTCCGATGCCGAAAGGAGAGGAGGCTTCGTCCTCCGCCTCCATATTCCGGCACCAGATCACTCTACCTGTCATGCTCGTCGACGTCGAGGAATGCAGCGGCCGGTCGAGTTTCACCGTAATGATTTCACCCGGTTTGATGGAAAACTCGGAACGCAGCATCATGCCCGCGGCGCTGAAATTATGCAATTCGGCATAGCCCAATATGCCCGCGCGTGCTTTTTCGATCATGACCACGGTCGGGCGCTCGTAGCGCCGCACTTTGCGCAATTCTTTACCGCTCAAGGGAGAAGCCGCGGCTTCGCGAAAAGCCGCCAGGCGCGAGTAGGCGCCTAGTGGCTGTCTGTCTTCCGCGGGTCTATCGGGGGGCGCCTGCATGGGCCTCCTCGGAAGCGAGTTGGGGGCGGGGAGGTTGCTGCAAAGCGGGCAGCCCCTGCCGGCCAGCCGGACGCGGACGGTGGCTTCCCATTCGTGCCCCTGTTCGCAGATCCACCACAGCTTGTCCGGATGGTTTATGCAAATATCCCTGGCCTTGAGGTTCGGGTTCCGGGTCGGGTGCCATTCCTTGAGCAGTTCCGGCTTCGTGTCCACCAGGCGCTGATCGTCCAGGCCTTTCAGCTCGCGGCAGTATGTGCATTTCATGCCCCGCACCAGGTCGCGAACGGGAGCCAGCCACCAATGGCCGTTCTCGCAGAGCCACCAGACCTTTCTTCGGGATCCCGGGGTCACGTCCCGCGGCCCCAGACTCCCGTTCCGGGTGGGATGCCACTCTTTGGCGAGATCGGGTCTCAACACATAAAGATTATAAGTTTCCGATGGTTTCGGCACGGCGCAAGACTCCTCGTGTCAATTAGCTAATATGCAGGACCGTCACAAAGTCAATAGCTATCCTGGTTATTCAAGCGGACCGGCTTCCAGTCTTTCAGCAGAGATGCATCATCTCGCGCGTAAACCCGCGGCTCCAGACGCGGCGTCTATCGCGGGGATGGCTGGCGCGATGCCTGGAACTCGGAGATTTCGGCGGCGACCCTCAAGGCTGCGGCGTGCGGGTTCCTTGCGTCCCGGATCGGCCGGCCGATGACAAGGTAGTCGGCGCCGGCCGCGAGCGCCTCGGCCGGTGTGGCCAGGCGCCTTTGGTCGTCCTGGACGCCGGCCGCCCAGGCCGGCCGGATTCCGGGTGTTACCACCAAGAAATCACGGCCCATTTTCGCCTTGATCGCCCGGGCCTCGATGCCGGAGCAGACGACCCCCGCGCATCCCGCGTTCCGGGCGATTTGGGCGCGCTGGAGCACCAACTGTTCAAGATCCCCTGCAGGATTCGCATGAGGGCCGAACGCGGCCATATCCGCCGCGGACACGCTGGTCAAAACCGTTATTCCCAGCACCCCGACTTTTCCGGCGCTGGCGGCAACGGCCGCCTCGAGCATCCGGGGGTTCTCGCCGCAGTGCACGGTGGTCAGCTTCACGTTCAGGTCGACAATTCCGGTCATCGCCCTCGCAACCGTCGCCGGGATGTCGTGCAGCTTGAGGTCCAGGAACACCCCGGCAGTTGGCTGCGAGGTGATGAAATTCACGATTCGCGGGCCGCACCGCACGAAAAGCTCAAGCCCCACCTTGAACATGCCGACGCTGTCCCCGAGAGCCTCGACCCAGCGTTTGGCCTCGTCCTCGGAGGCGACATCCAGCGGGAAAATAATGCGGTTTCTGGGTTGAGTCATAAGTCTATATTTGTCCATAATGCTGTCGCACCCAGGTCTGATATTCACCGCTGCGCACCCGTTCGACCCAGTCCCGGTGGTCGATGTACCAGGAAATGGTCTTGCGCAACCCGCTTTCAAAAGATTCCAGGGGGCGCCAATCGAGTTCGTTTTCGATGCGGCTGCAGTCGATGGCATAACGCAGATCATGCCCCGGGCGATCCTTGACAAACGTGATCAGCTCCCGCCGCGGCCGCAGCGCGGAAGCCGGCAGGATTTCATCGATCAGGTCGCAAATTCGGCTCACCGTGTCGATGTTGGCCATCTCGCAGCGGCCGCCCACATTGTAGACCCGTCCGCGCCGGCCCCTTTGCATCACCCGCCACACCGCGCGGCAGTGATCGGCCACATAAAGCCAATCGCGGACGTTGACACCCTGGCCGTAAACGGGCAGCGGCTGGCCCTCGATGGCATGGAGAATCATCAGGGGGATCAGTTTTTCCGGGAACTGATAAGGCCCGTAGTTGTTGGAGCAGTTGGAGATCGTTACCGGCAGTCCGTAGGTTTCCCCATACGCCCGCACGAGATGGTCCGATGCAGCCTTGGAGGCGGAATAGGGGCTGTTCGGCCGGTAAGCCGTCTCCTCCGTGAAACAACCCTCCGCTCCCAGGGATCCGTACACCTCGTCGGTGCTCACGTGGTGGAACAGCTTGAAGCCCGCCGCCTGTTCACGGGCCACCTCCAGAAGCGTGAACGTGCCTTCGACATTGGTTTTAATGAACGCATCCGGCGCCACGATGGAGCGGTCTACATGGGATTCAGCGGCAAAATGACAGACGGCCGAAATTTCATGGCGGCGGAAAACGTCCCGCACCGCGCCACGGTCGCAGATGTCTGCTCGAATGAGCCGGTAGCGGTCCGGGAACCGGGCCTGGATATCGCTCAGATTTTCCGGGTTGCCGGCATAGGTCAGCTTGTCGATGTTCACCACACGCCCGGAAAAGTCGGATTCCGTCAGAAGATAGCGAATGAAATTCGAGCCGATGAAGCCGCATCCGCCGGTCACCAGGATGTCGGTGGGGATTAAGGTGGGGGTGTCAGGTTCCATAGTGGGACAACCATAGAATATATCGCGCACCGCTTCAACCCCAAAGTAAGATAAAATACATTCCCCCGGCGCGCCTGCCGCAAGAAATAGGTTGAATCCAAAGCACAGGCGTGGTATTAAAATTCATAATGTTTCCAAACTAGTACTTAAATTCAGGAGCGCATCAGGCCGCTTGCCCATGCAACGCCATCACGTCAGCGCCGGGAGCTATTTCGTCGGACCGAAAAAGCCGCTTTTGCTGGAGGCCTACCTGGGGACCTGCGTCGGGGTCGCCATGGTGGATAGCGATGCCGGTGTGGGGGGACTCGCCCATTTTCTGCTTCCCGAACCGGTTTCGCTGCAGGGCGCTTTTCAACCTGAAAAGTACGCCGCCAGCGGTATGCCGATCTTCCTCAAGGCGCTTTACGACGCCGGTGCGCAGCGCGACCAGCTCAAGGCGACCATGGCGGGCGGGGCGCTGGTCGGGCCGCTGGATGATCTTGACCTCAATCTCGACATCGGCGGGCGAACGGCGGAAACAGTTGAAACTATTTTAAAAGCCGAAGGGATCCCGATTAACAAGGCCGAGACCGGCGGCGTTTTTTCCTGCTGCATCAAGCTCGATATGCAGCAATGGGGTTGTTGCATCGACCCCTCCGGCGTGGAACGGATGGAAGCTCTGCAGGCACCGACGCTTCCGGCGCCGGGAGAAATCGACCAGGTCGCCGAAGGGCTTCAGCCCGTTCCGCAGGCGGCCCTGAAAATCATGCGGTTGATGGACGAGGAGGAATACGACATACGCATTCTGGCGGCGGAGCTGCGGAAGGACCAGGTCCTGAGCGCCCGCACCCTTCAGCTGGCGAACTCGGTGATGTTCTCCACCCGCCACCGCATCGAATCCATCGACCATGCCCTGATGCATCTAGGGGTCAATCTGGTCATGAAATTCGTGATCGCCGCGGCGGTGGACGGTTTTTTCGCCCAGTCGGGCATGGGCTACTCGCTCTGCAAGGGCGGGCTTTACCATCACGCCGTGGGAGTTGCGGTGATCGCCGACAAGCTTGCTCGGCTCACGGGGGCGGCCAAGCCGGGGTTGGCCTATGCGGCCGGCCTTCTGCATGATATCGGCAAAGTGGTTTTGGACCAGTTCGTCGGTGCCGCCTATCCGCTCTTCTACCGCAAACTGATCGAGGAGCGGACCGCCGATTTTACGCAGGCCGAACAGGCGCTTTTCGGCACGACGCACCCGGAGGTCGGCTTCCAGCTGGCGCAGCGCTGGTCCTTTCCGGACTCCCTGGGGGAGGCCATTCGCTGTCACCACGAACCGGAGGAGGGCACCCGGCACCGGGGGCTGGACGGTCTGGTTTTCCTGTCCAACCTGCTCATGTCGCGCTTCCGGGCCGGTCTGGAGATCGGACGGCAAGCCTCCCATACGTTGGCCCCGCGGCTGGCGGCCATCGGCCTATCGCCGAGCCAGCTGCCGCAGATCGTTGACATGATTCCCATGGATGTGTTCGAAGCCTCGCCGCTGGCGGCCATCACGCATGGATGAAACGAAACCCGGAGCCCGCCGCTCCGGCTGGACGTATCAATGGCCAAAAACCGAACAGACCTGAGCGAACGCACCCAGGGCCTGTTACGGCGGCTTCCGGCCGTCGATCGCCTGCTGGAGCTCGCCCGGGCGGACGCCTCCTTCGAACTGGTCCCCCTGCCCGTGGTGGTCACCTGCATCCGGGCGGTCATCGACGCCGATCGCCGCCGCCTCCGCGAGGGCGGCGATTTATCCGAGCAGGATCTCCTCGACCCTGCGGTCCTAAAGCGGGTGAAGGACGCCGTGCGCGCGGCCATACGGCCGAATCTGCGGCGGGTGGTCAACGCCACGGGGGTGGTGATTCACACCAACCTGGGGCGCTCCCTGCTGGCCGAGGAGGCGGTCGCGAACCTGGCCGCCGTGGCCAGCCGGTACTCGAACCTTGAATACGATTTGGCCGAGGGGCGGCGCGGCTCACGGTACATGGCGGTGCGGGACCTGCTGTGCGAACTCACCGGCGCCCAGGACGCCATGGTGGTCAACAACAACGCCGGCGCGGTGCTCATCAGCCTGGAGACCATCGCCAAGACCCGCCACGTGATCGTGTCGCGCGGCGACCTGGTTGAGATCGGAGGATCCTTCCGCATCCCGGACGTCATGGCCAAGAGCGGCGCGATCCTCAAGGAGGTCGGCACCACCAACCGCACCCACCTGCGGGATTATGATGAAGCCATAGACCCCGCCGCGGCGCTGCTGCTCAAGGTGCACTGGAGCAATTACAGCATCGTCGGGTTCACCGCTCAAGTCTCCCTGAGGGATCTCGTGGCGCTGGGGGCCCGGCACGGCCTGCCGGTCATGGAGGATCTGGGCAGCGGCACCTTCATCGATTTTTCCAAGTACGGGCTGCTGAAGGAGCCCACGGTCCAGGATTCGGTCGCCAGCGGCGCCGACCTCATCACCTTCAGCGGGGACAAACTGCTGGGCGGACCTCAGGCCGGCATCATCGTGGGCCGCGCGTCCATGATCGACCGTATCCGCAAGAACCCCATCAACCGGGCGCTGCGGATCGACAAGCTCACCTTGGCGGCCCTCGAAACGACGCTGCGGCTCTACCGCGACGAAGAGCGGGCCATGACGGCGATCCCGACGCTGCGCATGCTCACCGAAAAAGAGCCCTCGATCGAGATCCGCGCCCGGGAGCTCGCCGGGTATCTGTCGGCGCTGGCCGATGCGCGCATCGCCTGCGACATCGTACGCCGGCCCTCCAAGGCCGGCGGCGGCGCCTTGCCCCTGCTGGATTTGCCGAGCTGTTGCCTGCAGGTCCGGATCCAGGGGGTGTCGGCGAATGCCCTTGAGCTCCGCCTGCGGCGTAACGACCCCCCGATTATCGCCCGTATCGAAGACGACGCCTATGTCATGGACCTGCGCACCGTTCAGCCGGAAGAGCTGCCGATCATCGCATCGGCGCTGTCCGCCGTGCTGCAAACAATTTGACCGATGGCGACCCGGAAACGACGAAAAATAACCCGCCGGGCCGAGACCAGCCGCCATTTCCTGCTGTCGCAGACCGACAGCCGGAAGGTCGATGAGGTTCCGGACGTCGGCGCCGAGCGTGTCCGCCAATCCCTGGCCACCGCCTTCCCGGATCTGCGCTGCGGGGCTGATTTTGTGACTGCGGCGCTGCAGCCGATGACGGCCGGCCAGCCGTTCTGTGCGCTTTCGATCCGGCCGGACGATCCCCCTGAAACCTGGATGCAAGCATCCGGCTCGGATCTGCTGACGGGGGTGGCGGCTTGTCTGGATGAGATCTGCCGTGGCGCCGATGGCGGCTGGGGAGTTGCGGAGTCCGGTCTGCTGGTCGGAATCTGGCCGTCTTGGACGGGTGCTCAGGGGCTGGATGCGGCCCATCGCCTGCAGGGGCAAGTACGCCAGCGTACGGGTCGCACCGTGACGGTCGGCGTGGCCGTCCACCCGACCCTGGATTACCCCCCCCCGGCGGTTCTGGAGAACGCGCGCAAGGCCGCCGAGCACGCCGCCTTTTTCGGCCCCAACAGCCGGATCGTTTTCGACGCGATCAGCCTCAACATCAGCGGCGATAAGTATTACGAGCGCGGCGAGATCCAGAATGCCATCCACGAATTCCAGCTGGCCCTGCGGCTAGATCCCCAAAACGGAAACGTCTACAACAGCCTCGGCGTTTGCTACGGCGAACTCGGCGACCATGCGGGCGCCCTGGAGGCTTTCGGCCGCGCGCTGGCTCTGGACGGCAGTGACTACATGGCGGTTTACAACACGGGCCTCATTCACGAGCTGCTGGGCCAGCGGGAGGCGGCGCTGGCGCATTTCTTGAAGGCCGATACGCTCCAGGGCGATGTGTTCGAAATCCTTTTTCAGACGGGAAAACTGCGGCTGGAGACGGGGGACCTCCAGGCGGCGCGACCCCTGCTGGAACGGGCCACGCGGCTGCGGCCGCGCTCCGGGAATTCACAACGCCTGCTCGGCGACTGCTATGCGCAGCTCCAGCTGCCGGAAAAAGCCATCGGCGCCTACCAGAAAGCCGTAAAGGCCAACCCGGGTGATTCTCCGGCGCTTTCGGCGCTGGGCGGACTTTTCGATGAAAAGGGCGAGAACCCGGAAATCGCCCTGGTCTTCTGCCGGGAAAGTGTGCGGCTTTCTCCGGACAACGCTCTGTTCCGCAAGCGCCTGGGCAGCCTGTATATTAAACTCAACCGTCTGGAAGACGCGCTGAGTGAGTTCGAGCAGGCCGGGCGGCTCGGCCAGGACTGTGCGGAGGACATCCGCAGGGTTCGCGAGCGCATGGCGGAGCGCAACTGAAATGAAGCCTGATGTCGGGCCCATCGATCTCAGCCGAGTCAAGACACATCCGCTGGCCGGCCGGACCCGCAACGTGGACACGGCGGAGTTCGCCGATGTCTGGGCCGCGGGCGGAACGTTTTCAGCCTTTTTGGAGCGCCTGCCGAAGGTTTTGGCGGCCGCGGACCTCAAAGCGGTGATCGCCGCCATCGTCACGGCGCACCGCGGCGAACATCCGGTGATCTTCGGCATGGGCGCTCATGTCATCAAGGCGGGCCTCAGCCCGCTCGTGGTCGACCTGATGCAGCGCGGAGTCCTCAGCGGGGTCGCCATGAACGGCGCCGGCATCATTCACGACCTCGAGGTGGCCATGACGGGAAGGACCTCGGAGGAGGTCGGCCCGGGCCTCGACGACGGCACGTTCGGCATGGCCGAGGAACCTGCCGCAGTCCTCCGCCAGGCGCTTGCCGCGCCGGCTTCCCAGGTCGAGGGCTTGGGCCGCGCGGTCGGCACCCTCATCCTGGAATCGGGATTCCCGTTTACGCAGAATAGCATTCTGGCGGCCGGTGCGCGTTTGAAAACAGCGGTTACGGTCCACGTCGCGATCGGAACGGACATCATCCACATGCATCCGGGGTTCGACGCCGCCCGGACCGGGGCGGCCTCCCACCTGGATTTCCGCATCCTGGCCGCCCAAGTCGCCCGGCTGGAAGGCGGGGTGTATATCAACGCGGGTTCCGCCGTGATTCTGCCGGAAGTGTTCCTAAAGGCCCTCAGCCTGGTCCGCAACCTGGGCCATCGGCCGCGGGCTTTCACGACCGTGAATCTGGATTTTATCCGGCACTACCGGCCCATGGTCAACGTCCTGCAGCGGCCGACCGCCCGCGGCGGGCGGGGGATCAACCTGGTCGGCCACCACGAGATTCTGCTGCCGCTCATTGCCGCCGGCGTGATCGAAGCCCTGGGGTGAACGGCGGCATCCTTCACCGCCGGCGTGCGACTCGGATCTTGACAACGCCTTGTATTTCACATTTATATCGCTATTTTGAATTCATCGCTCCGGCAATCAACTGGGAGAATCGTCGCCATGCCCATTTATGAATACCACTGTGAAACGTGCGGAACGGATTTCGAGTGCCTCGTCTTCGGCAATGAAAAGCCGGAGTGCAAGGGCTGCCGCGGAAAAAAGGTCCGCAAGCGCATGTCCGCCTGCGGTTTTGTCAGCAAGGGCGGCGGCGGTCAGACTGTCAAAAAGGCGGCCGGCGCCTCCGCCTGCGGCAGCTGCCATGCCGGCAGCTGCGCGGGGTGCAAACACTGATGGCGAAACCCATCGTGATCGGCACCCGCGGGAGCAAGCTCGCCCTGTGGCAGGCCGAGTGGGTGCGCACCGCCCTCATGCAGCGTTTTCCCGGCCTGGCCGTCGAGCTGGCCACCATCAAGACCGAAGGCGACAAGATCCTGGATGTCCCGCTCGCCCAGGTCGGCGGCAAGGGCCTTTTCGTCAAGGAGATCGAGGACGCCCTGCTGGATGGCCGGGCGGACCTGGCGGTCCACAGCATGAAGGACATGCCGTCGGAACTCCCGGCGGCGCTCGTCATCGGAGCCGTGCCGGAGCGCGAAATCCCCGCCGATGTGCTCATTTCCCGGAACGGTCTCACGCTGAGGGAACTCCCGGCCGGCGGCGTCATCGGCACCAGCAGCCTCCGGCGGGCGGCCCAGCTCCGGCACCTGCGCCCGGACCTGGCGGTCGTCCCCCTGCGGGGCAACGTGGAGACCCGCCTGCGCAAGCTCGACACGGATCGGCTGGCGGCCGTGGTCCTGGCCGCCGCGGGCCTCAAGCGTCTGGGCCTGGAGCGCCGTGTCACCGAATATCTGGATGATGAGACCATGCTCCCGGCCGTCGGCCAAGGGGCGCTGTGCATCGAGATCCGGGAGGATGACCCCCGCATCGGCCCCCTGGTCGCCGTTCTGGACCATCCCGCCACTCGTACGGTGGTCGGCGGCGAGCGCGCCTTCCTGAAACGGCTGCAGGGCGGCTGCCAGGTCCCGATTGCCGGCCACGGCCGTCTCGACGGCGCGCATTTCACGTTGGCGGGCCTGGTGGCCGATGTCGACGGAGGCACCGTAATCAAGGACCGCCTGAGCGGGCCGGCGGCGGCGGCCGAGAGGATCGGCATCGAACTCGCTGAAATCCTCCTCGGCCGGGGAGCGGATGAAATTTTAGAAAAACTCACCAGCGCAGCACTGTGACATGATACCACCCATCGTCTATCTAGTGGGAGCAGGCCCCGGGGACCCCGGCCTGATCACCGTCAAAGGCCGGGAGTGCATTGCGGCGGCCGACGTGATCATCTACGACTACCTGGCGGCCCCTTCGCTGTTGAAGCACGCGGCCGGGAGCGCGGAGCTGATCTACGTCGGCAAAAAAGGCGGCGACCACACCCTGCCGCAGGCGGAGATCAACGCCCTGATCGTCGCCAAGGCCCGGGAGAACAAGATCGTTACCCGCTTGAAGGGCGGCGACCCCTTCGTGTTCGGCCGCGGCGGCGAGGAGGCCGAAGTCCTGGCGGAGGCGGGGATTCCTTTCGAGATCGTTCCGGGCGTGACATCGGCCGTTGCGGCCGCGGCCTATGCCGGCATTCCCCTGAGCCATCGCAAACTCACGGCTACCATCGCGTTCGTCACCGGTCACGAAGACCCGGCCAAAGCGGAATCCGGCATCGACTGGGCCTCGCTCGCCCAGGGTATCGGCACGCTGGTTTTTTTCATGGGGGTGAAGAACCTGCCCCACATCGTGCGCGAGCTCACCGGCCACGGCCGTTCGCCGCAGACTCCGGTGGCCCTCGTGCGTTGGGGAACGACCGCCAAGCAAGTCACGGTCAGCGGCACCCTGGCCGACATCGTTGAACGGGTGCAGCGGGCTGGACTCAAGGCACCGGCCATCATCGTGGTGGGCGAGGTGGTCGGCCTCCGGGATCGCCTGCAGTGGTTCGAACGCCGCCCCTTGTTCGGAAAACGGATCGTGGTCACGCGCACCCGCGAACAAGCGAGCGACCTGGTGAGCGCGTTGTCCGGCTTCGGGGCCGACTGCCTGGAGTTTCCGACGATCCGGATCGCACCGCCCGACGATGGGAGGCCGCTCGAGCGTGCCCTATCGGAGTTGAAGACCTTCGATTGGATCGTTTTCACCAGCGTCAACGGCGTGAGCTGGTTTTTCGATCGCTTGTTCGGTTCGGGCCGGGATGTGCGCGCCATGGGGCATCTGCGAACAGCGGCCATCGGTCCGGCGACGGCCGAGCGCCTGAAGTCTTTCGGGCTCGCGAGCGATCTCCTGCCAGAGGACTACCGGGCCGAATCGATCATCGCCGCTTTTCGCGGGTGGGGCATTGCCGGCCAATCGATCCTGCTGCCGCGCGCCCAGGAAGCGCGATTGATCCTGCCGGAGGAACTCACCGCCATGGGCGCCCGCGTCCACGACGTGGCGGCCTACAAGACCGAACCGGCGTCCGGCGACCGCCCGACTCTGATCGCGCGCCTGGAAACACGCTCCGTGGACCTGATCACTTTCACCAGTTCATCCACGGTGAAAAACTTCAAGGCGTTGCTGCCCGAAGACCGCTTTGCCGAGCTGACGGCGGGGGTGGCCGCCGCCTGCATCGGGCCGGTCACGGCCCAAACCGCCCGGGAGCTAGGCCTGGATGTCCGCATCGAGGCCCAGACTTACACCATCCCGGGATTATGCGATGCCATTCGCGCACATTACTCCTCCGGGTAATTTGAAACGAGCAGCGGGGCGGGCTGTCTATTGAAATCGGCTCCAAACTGAGTTAAACGCAAGGCGAACGATGACGGCCAATCCGCCGACGCACACTCGCGGGGAGATCCGGCGGTCCGGCGGACCACCTGGTTACAAGGGGCGTTGCATGAAAATTGCAAAAGTCGAGAAAGAAGGGATTGTCTGTCTGAAGATCGACGGCCGTCTGGATGCAAAATCCGCATTTGAAGCCGAGACCACCGTGAAGGAGGTTCTGAAAGAGGGCCGCCGGCAGCTGCTCTTCGACTTGAGCGGAATGGATTATATCAGCAGCGCCGGCCTGCGTGTGATTCTGATGGCGGTCAAGGAACTGCGGTCCAAGAAGGGCAAGGTGGCTCTCTGCGGACTCACCCCCTATGTCAAGGAAATCTTCGATGTGAGCAATTTTTCCTCGATCATCCCGATCACCGATACGGTCGAAACCGGATTGCAGCAGATGCGATAGGCTCTGCGTGCCGAGCGGCCGCGGCCGCTTTCTCGAGCCGCTCTCCCGATACGGCCCTGCCGCGGTCCATCCGGAAAACGTTATGAATACCACTCCGTTCCACGAACTCATTGATCCCTGCAATCGGCGCCTGAACTATCTACGGATTTCGATCACCGACCGCTGCAACCTGCACTGTGCCTATTGCCTGCCCTGCGAGGACGTTCCACGTCTGGCGCACGAGGAGGTTTTGCGCTACGAGGAAATCCTGCGGATCGTTCGGGTGGGCGTGCGCCTGGGCATCTCCAAGGTGCGGGTGACCGGTGGCGAGCCCCTGGTCCGCAAGGGGGTCATCGGCTTTTTATCCGAGCTGGCGCGGATTCCGGAGATTATGGACCTGTCCCTCACCACCAACGGTGTACGGCTCCAGGGCCACCTGGAGGCCCTGAAGTCCGCCGGCGTGTCCCGAATCAATATCAGCCTCGACACGCTCAACCCGGACCGCTATCGCCGCATCACCGGCGTGGATGCGTTCCACACGGTTTGGGAGGGAATCCGGGCCGCACACGCGCTGGGCTTCCGCCCGATCAAGCTGAATGTCGTCGCCCTCAACGGAGTGAACGACGACGAGCTGGTGGATCTGGCGCGGCTTTCACTGGAATTTCCATTCCACGTGCGCTTCATCGAGTTCATGCCCATCGGCCAGTCCCGTATCGAGAGCGGTTCGCCGTTGCTGGTTCCGGACATCCAGAAGCGGATCGGCGTTCTTGGACAGCTGGTGCCGGTCGAGCGCTCGGAGATGGACGGCCCGGCCCACCGCTATCGCTTCGAGGGCGCCCGCGGAGAGATCGGGTTCATTCCGGCCATCAGCCACCATTTCTGCCGCCGCTGCAACCGCCTGCGGCTGACCGCCAGCGGGCAGCTGCGGCCTTGCCTGCTGTCGGACCGCCAGGAGGATCTCAAAGGACCGCTGCGCCGAGGTTGCAGCGACGCGGAGTTGGCCGAGGTCTTTTTCAACGCCACCCGGCACAAGCCGTCGGACCACAACCTGGCCGTGGGCGAGCCGGCGCATGTGTGTTGCCAGATGCGTTCGATCGGGGGGTGACGCCCCGGCCGCGCCGGAGGGCCAAGCTCGG
>CAZNAX010000029.1:0-24625 GCA_964570965.1 uncultured Desulfatibacillum sp. | reverse complement strand
GCGGAGAGATGTCCGAGCTGGCCGAAGGAACACGACTGGAAATCGTGTGTGCTGCTAACACCGGCACCGTGGGTTCGAACCCCACTCTCTCCGCCACCATTTTTTGTGGCCTCTTTGCGGGGTTGCGTCGCACTTCGGAAATCCTGCTGTCTGGACTCATCCACGTGAAATCCGGCATCCTTTGATATGTCCTATCTCGTATTAGCTCGAAAATACCGACCGCAGAGCTTTGCGGACGTTCTCGAGCAGGAACACATCACCCGCACCCTCGGCAACGCGATTGGCGCCGGGCGGGTGGCGCATGCGCTCCTTTTCGCCGGTCCGCGGGGAACGGGCAAGACCACCGTTGCGCGCATTCTGGCCAAGGCGTTGAATTGCCGGGCGGAGTCCTCGGCCGCTCCCTGCAACCAATGCCGCTCGTGCCTGGACATTACCGCCGGGCATGCAGTGGACGTCTACGAAATTGACGGTGCTTCCAACAACAGCGTGGATCAGATTCGAGAGCTGCGGGAGAACGTCAAATACATGCCCGCCCACAGCCCGTACAAGATCTACATCATCGACGAAGTGCACATGCTCAGTACGCCGGCCTTCAATGCGTTGTTGAAGACCTTGGAAGAGCCGCCCGCCCATGTGATCTTCATGTTCGCCACCACCGAACCGCACAAAATCCCGATCACCATCCTGTCGCGCTGCCAGCGCTTCGATTTCCGACGTGTACGGGTATCCGCCATCGCTGGCTATCTGGCGACGATCTGCCAACGGGAGGGGATCGATGTCGGTGCGCAGAGCCTGGATCTGATCGCTCGGGAATCCGGCGGCAGCGTCCGCGACAGCCTCAGTCTGCTCGACCAGGTCATCGCTTGCGGGCAGAAAACGATTCCGCATGCCCAAATCCTGGACACGTTGGGGGTCGTCGACCGCAGCCAGCTGCGTCAGCTGGCGGGCGCCCTGTTGGGAGGTGAACCGGCCCCGTTCCTGGCCGGCCTTGATGAGCTCTTCGACCGCGGCCACGACATCAAGCGGCTGTTTTCGGATCTGCTTGAGTACTTTCGAGATCTGTGGGTGATTCAGAGCAGCTCGGAGCCGCGCAAAGCGGTCGATCTTCCGGCCGACGAAATCGATGCGCTGCAGGGCCAGATCCGACAGGTGCCGAGCGCCACTCTTCAACAGGTTCTGGATATTCTCTATCGGGAGGAAGCCACTGTTCGGCTATCTCCGCAACCCAAGCTGGCATTGGAGATGGCGTTTTTCCGAACGCTGCACACTCGGGCGGCCCTCTCCATCGACACGCTCATCCGCAAGGTGGAGGATTTGCGACAGGAGATCGGCGGATCCGGCATCGATCCGCCGCCGCCCGGTCGTAGAACCCATCGCCCGGAGGCGAGGCGGTCGGTAGAATCCTCCCACCGGTCCGGCGAGGGGTCGCCGCCCGATGCGCCGCTGCCGGCGGCAGAGATAATCCCGGACCGGGGAAGCCTCGGTCCGGTTGCGGATTCCCAGAACCAGCTCGCAGCGGCCTGGCAAGGCATTGTCCAGACCGTTTCCGGGAGCTACCCCAGCCTGGGCGCCAATCTCAAAAAATGCTGTCTTCGCCGCGCAGATTCCAATGGGGTGGAGATCGTCGCGCCGGCCAGCCAATTCGTCAGTTCCATGCTGCTGCGTGAAAAAAACTTAGCGCTACTGAAGAAGGTTTGCGCGGACGTGTTCGGGGGCCGGCCGGATGTGATCGTGACTGCCGGCGACGAATGTGGGGCGTCATCGGCCAAGCGGCGTGATCGCGACCATACCCGGGTCAAAGAGGCGCTCAACCATCCCGTGGTGGCCGATGCCATCGAAATCTTCAACGGCAAGCTCGTCGATGTGCAGATCCGACAGGAGGTAGACAAATGAAGGGCATGGGCCAAATGATGAAGCAGGCGCAGCAGCTCCAGGCGCGCATGCTCAAGATCCAGGCCGAACTGGCTGAACGGACGGTGGCGTCCGCTGTCGGCGGCGGTATGATCAAGGTGGTGGCCAATGGTCGGCAGCAGGTCGTGTCGATTCAGATCGAGAGGGAAGTCGTCAATCCCGAGGATGTGGAGATGCTGCAAGACTTGATCCTGGCCGCCGTCAACGACGCGCTGACGAAGTCTCAGGAAATGGTCGCCTCAGAAATGGGAAAACTCACCGGCGGTTTGAATCTGCCAGGACTGATGTGACCGCATGAGCATCTATCCCGCCCCCATCCGCCAGTTGATCAAACACATGGCGCGGCTTCCCGGGATCGGGGAGAAGACCGCTGAGCGTCTGGCGCTCCATCTTCTTTACACGACGGATTATTTCGTCGAAGAATTGGGCCGCAGCATCCTCGATGTCAAGCGCAAGGTCCGGCTTTGTTCGCGCTGTTTTTCGCTGGCCGACGGAGACCTATGCGCCATCTGCAGCAATCCGGCCCGTGATGGTTCGGTGGTGTGCGTCGTCGAGCAGCCGGGCGACATGGTCGCATTGGAGAAATCCGGCGCGTTCAAAGGCCACTATCACGTGCTGTCCGGGGTGCTGTCGCCAATGAATGGGGTGGGACCCGACGACCTTCGCATCCGAGAGCTGCTCCAGAAAGTCGCTGCCGGCGGGGTTCGGGAAGTCGTGCTGGCCACCGGCACCAGCGTCGAAGGTGAAGCTACCGCTGCCTACATCGCCAGTCAATTGGGCGGCCTGCCGGTAACCGTGACCCGCATCGCCGCGGGGGTCCCCATGGGCGGCGATCTGAAATACGTGGACCAAGTGACCCTCAAGAAAGCCATGGAATCGCGCCGTGCCGTCCTCTATCCTAACCCCGGATGACTTGTTCCGCTGCACGCGCTGTGGCGATTGCTGTCGAGGCTTCGGCGGGACTTACGTCAGCCGTCAAGACATTGAGGCCATCGCTTGGTTTCTTGCAACCGAACCTTCCGGCCTGATCGATCGCTGCTGCCATCGCTCCGGGGGCCGTTACCTGCTGGCACAGCGGGCGGACGGGTATTGCATCTTCTGGGATCAGACCTGTACCATTCACCCGGTAAAACCCCGTATGTGCCGCCGTTGGCCGTTTATCGAAAGCGTGCTGGCGGATGCTTCCAATTGGACGATCATGGCGGCCCTCTGTCCCGGCATGCGCACCGATGTGCCGCTCGATTACATACGGGGCTGCGTCCAGCGGGTCTTGGCCGCCGAGGCATCGAACCCGAAGCGATAATGCCTGCCGTCGATCCGAGCCTGCCGTCTGTCGGACGGCGCGGAGCGCTATGAAGAATCGCTGCATTACGGGGTGGCCATGATCGGAGTCATTGATGCCGGAGTCGGGGGGCTGCGAGTCGTCGCTGAGCTGATGAAGCGGCTTCCCCACGAGGATATTGTCTACTACGCGGATACGCTCCGCGCGCCCTATGGCAACCGGAGTGCAGAAGCGATCGTGGGCGGGTCGCTCGATGCTGCGGAACGAGTGTGGCGCAGCGGCGCTCGGGTCCTGGTGGCGGCCAGCCACACGATATCCGTTGTAGCGTTCGACGCGTTGTCGCGTCGCTTCGGCGATGCACTTTTCGATGTGGCGACGACGGCCGCGCAGGTAGCCGTAGAAAAGTCGCACCGCAAGCGCATCGGATTGGTGACCTCCCGCGCAACGGCCGAAAGCCGGCGTTATGAAGAATGGATCCGCGAGCGGTGCCCCCAGGCGGACATTTTCGTGGCGGTCTGCCCTCTGTGGGTGCCCCTGGTTGAAGAAGGATGGCAGAAGCGGCGCGAAACCGCCTTGATCGTCAAACGCGGCGTTCGGGGAATAAAGCTGCGCCAGCTGGATGCGCTTATTCTCGGGAGCAATACGTTCGCTGCGCTGCGGCCGGTGATTCAACGTAAGGTCGGACCCCAGGTGGTTCTGGTGGAAGCCTCCGCCCGGCTGGCTTCCCGGGTGGCCGAGCATTTCCAGAATCAGGAGCCTCCGCCGGGTTCCGAGCGCGGCGGGCGGAGGGTGCAATTATTGGTTTCAGATCTCACGCCCCAGGTGGCGCAGGCTGCCCGGCTATTCCTGGGCTCCAATGTGAAATTGGAGCGGGCGCTATGACCGGCCGGTGTCCGAGCAGCGGGCGATCTCTTCAGACGGCTGCTGCGAGGGGCTGACGACTCACGGGTATTACCCTATGACCGAAGAACGCTCTGTTCCGACCCAACGGAGTTCGAAGCCGGCGGACTGCTGCGACGAATGCCGGCGATTGGAATCGTTGCTGCGCAAGGCCGAACTGGCTCTGGACGACGCTGAGCGGCAGCTGCAGCAAGCCCAGAAGATGGAGACTCTCGGAACCCTCGTGGCCGGTGTGGCGCACGAGATCAACAATCCGCTCAATCTCATTCTCTACAATTTGCCGCTGCTGCAAAAAACCTGGGCCGATCTGCTTCCGGTGTTGACCGCCCACCGCCGCCATGAGCCCGGGAGAAAATTCGGCGGATTCACGTATGATTTCCTCCAGGAGCACCTGCCGCAGCTGATTGCCGATATGGGAATGGCCGCTCAGCGGATGGCCAAAATCGTCTCCGATCTTAAAAACTTTTCGCGTCAGTCCAACATCTCGGATCAGAGCCCGCTCAATGTCAACGCCGCGGTCCGCAATGCCTTGCGCTTATCCCAGAGCACCCTGCGCAAGGCCGGAGTGGCCGTCCATCTGGGGCTTGCGGAGAATCTGCCCGAGATCAAGGGCAATCTGCACAACCTCGAGCAGGTGGTATTGAATCTGGTGATCAATGCGGCTCAGGCCATGGACCGCGCGGATGGTGAAATCTCCATCCGTACGGGCGTGGCCTTCAATGACGGGCGGGTGTGGGTCCAGATCTCGGATAACGGGCGAGGCGTCTCTCCTACGATCGCTGACCGCATATTTCTGCCCTTCGTCAGCGATAAACAAGCCCAGGGAGGGACCGGGCTCGGGCTGTCGGTGACGTACAGCTTGGTCAAGGCCCACGGCGGGGACATCGATTTTGAGAATCGGCCGGGCGGCGGCACGATTTTCACCGTTCGGCTGCCGAGCCTGTTGAAGCACCAAGCCGCCAAGATCCTCGTGGTGGACGACGACCCGATGGTACGGCAGATCCTGATGGAAGCGTTAGCCCTGCCTCGCGCGTATCTATTGGAGGAAGCCGCCAATGGAATTGAAGCCTCCATCCGGCTGGGGACCTACCGACCCGACCTGCTCATACTGGATGTGTTCATGCCGGAAATGGACGGACTGGAGGTCTGCCGGAACATCAAGACCGAACCCGCTCTGGGCGGAATCAAGGTGATCATCACGACCGGCCATCCGGGCCATCCCAAGCTGGACGAACTATCGGCGCTCGGATTCAGCTGCGTGTTGGCAAAGCCTTTCGACATTCCTCTGTTGCTGCAGACCGTTCAAACTCTGCTGGAGCAGCCCTGATGGGCGCCCGAATCGTCGGCCGAGCTAGTGGCTTCCTGCGCTGCCGAATCGACGCCCCGCCGTCCGGCGGCGGGGCGTTTCCCGGGGGCGGATCTAGTAATTTCCTTGAGATAGGAAAACAGCCTTGAAGTACTCGCGGTTCAGGCGCGCGATGTTGATGATGGAGATCTCCTTCGGGCAGGTTTTTTCGCATTCGCGGTGATTGGAGCAATTGCCAAAACCGCAGGCATCCATGGCTCGTACCATGCTGAGGGCCCGCCGGGCGGCCTCCGGGCGGCCGTGCGGCAGCAAGGCCAGCTGGGAGACCTTGGCACTCACGAAGAGCATGGCCGAGGCATTCGGGCACGAAGCGACGCAGGCCCCGCACCCGATGCAGGCGGCGGCATCCATAGCCCGCTCGGCGCGATCCTGCGGGACCGGCAGGGTGTTGGCTTCGGGTGCGCTGCCGGTGTTGACCGAGATGTAACCCCCGGTCTGGATCATACGGTCCAAGGCGC
The DNA here is from genome assembly GCA_964570965.1 of uncultured Desulfatibacillum sp. Classification (GTDB taxonomy): domain Bacteria; phylum Desulfobacterota; class Desulfobacteria; order Desulfobacterales; family SpSt-501; genus SpSt-501. Next base: position 18,708 of record CAZNAX010000029.1, on the reverse strand, counting down.
TGCGATCTACCACCAGGTCTTTGATCACCGGGTAGGCCCGGGCGCGGAACGGTTCGATCACCAGGGTGTCGCCATCTGAGAAATGGCGCATGTGCAGCTGGCATAAAGTGGTGCCCTTGAGCTGGCCGTGGGCACGGCCGTTGACCATGGTGCCGCAGGTGCCGCAAATGCCCTCGCGGCAGTCGTGTTCAAAGGCGATCGGCTCCTGGCCCTCCAATGTCAGTTGCTCGTTGACTACGTCCAACATTTCCAGAAAGGACATATCCGTCGAGATATTCTTGGCCGGGTAAATCTCGAAACGGCCCCTGTCGTCCGGACCGTTCTGCCGCCAGATCTTGAGCGTCAGGTGAATGGGTTTGCTCACTTGTAACTCCTTTGGGTGAGGTGCACGTTCTCGAATACCAAGGGTTCCTTGTTCAAAACGGGATCCTTACCGTCCCCGGTAAACTCCCAGGCGGCTGCGTGGCAGAAGTGGGCGTCGTCGCGTTTGGCTTCGTTTTCCTCGGTTTGGTAGGCCTCATTGAAGTGCCCGCCGCAGGATTCCTGACGCGCAAGCGCATCGAGGATCATCAATTCCGCGAATTCCAGAAAATCCGCTACTCTTCCGGCTTTTTCAAGGCTTTGGTTGAAGTCGTGCTCGGCTCCGGGCACCCGAACGTTCTCCCAGAACTCCGCGCGCAACGCCTGTATCCGGCTGCGGGCCGTTTTCAGGCCGTCGTTGGTGCGGGCCATGCCGCAGTGGTCCCACATCACGAGCCCGAGTTCGCGATGGAAGTCATCGACGGTGCGCCGGCCGCGCGCGGCCAGGAGTTTGGCGACCCGCTCCTGAACTTGTTTCACGGAATCGCCGAAGGCGGAGTGGTCTGTACTGACCTCGGTAAAGCGCGATCCGGCCAGGTAGCCCCCGATGGTGTAGGGAATGACAAAGTACCCGTCGGCCAGTCCCTGCATCAGGGCGCTGGCTCCTAGCCGGTTGGCGCCATGGTCGGAAAAGTTGGCTTCGCCGAGCACGAACAATCCATCGATGGTGCTCATCAGGTTGTAGTCCACCCACAACCCGCCCATGGTGTAATGCACGGCCGGATAAATCATCATCGGTGTCTCATAGGGATCCTCGCCGGTGATCTTTTCATACATTTGGAAAAGATTGCCGTACTTTTTCTCGATGACCGCCCGGCTGTCGCGCTGGATGGCGTCGGCGAAATCCAGATAAACCGCCAAGCCGGTGTCGCCCACCCCTTTGTCCTGATCGCATTGTTCCTTGGCGTTGCGCGAGGCCACGTCGCGCGGAACGAGGTTGCCGAAGCTGGGGTACTTGCGCTCCAGAAAATAATCCCGTTCGGCTTCCGGGATCTGGCTGGGTTTGCGTTTGTCGCCGGGCGTCTTGGGCACCCACACCCGTCCGTCGTTGCGCAGGCTCTCGCTCATCAATGTGAGTTTCGACTGGTAGGTGCCGTGCACCGGGATGCAGGTGGGATGAATCTGCGTGAAACAGGGATTTCCGAAACAGGCCCCATGTTTATAGGCCCTGAACGTGGCGGTTACATTGCAAGCCTTGGCGTTGGTCGACAGGTAGTAGACGTTGCCGTAACCGCCGGTGCACAGCACCACCGCATGCCCTTCGTGGCGCTCGATTTCGCCGCTGACCAAGTTGCGGGCGACGATGCCGCGGGCCTGGCCGTTGATCAAGACCAGATCCAGCATCTCCCGGCGGGGGAACATGCGCACCTTGCCGGTTGCCACCTGGCGCATCAGGGCACTGTAAGCTCCCAGCAGCAGCTGCTGACCCGTCTGGCCGCGGGCATAGAACGTGCGCGACAGCTGCGCGCCGCCGAAGGAGCGGTTGGCCAGCAGCCCGCCGTATTCGCGGGCGAACGGGACCCCCTGGGCGACGCATTGATCGATGATCAGATTGCTGACTTGGGCCAGGCGATAGACATTGGCCTCGCGCGCGCGGAAATCTCCGCCCTTGACGGTGTCGTAGAAGAGCCGCCAGATGCTGTCGCCGTCGTTGGGATAGTTCTTGGCGGCGTTGATGCCTCCCTGCGCCGCGATGCTATGCGCGCGGCGGGGAGAGTCGTGGATGCAAAACGTCTTCACGTTGTAGCCCAGCTCCGCCAGACTGGCGGAGGCCGATGCGCCGGCCAGACCGGTGCCGACGACGATGATGTCGTACTTGCGTTTGTTGGCGGGGTTGACGAGTTTCAACTCAAAGCGGTGGCGATCCCATTTCTGGGCCAGAGGGCCCGCGGGAATTTTGGCATCCAGACGCATGGAGGGTCCTTTCTGTAAGCGCTAGTACCGCAGTGCGATGATGAGCGGCAGCAGGCCGAAACCAAGAGCGACGACAACCCCCGCCGCGATGCTGGCGGCTGAAACTGCCGGCATATACTTGGGGTGATTGACGCCGAGGGTCTGGAACGCACTCCAGAACCCGTGCCGGACGTGGAGTCCGACCACGATCATGAGAGCCGCATAAAGAAGCACATACGCCGGCTGATTGAAGGCGGCCGCGACCAAGTCGAAAACGGTGGTGGCCGTTTTATCAACGAACGTGAAATGGAAGAGATGAAAGATGACGAATGCCAGAATGAGGATGCCCGTGTAGGGCATGGTCCGGGAACTCAGCGTCCGTCCGCCGGCGGTAGCGTCCATGTTATAGCCGACGGGCCGGGCCTTGCGGTTGAGCAGGAACAGATACAATCCGGTCAGAACGTGCACCAACGCAAATGCGATCAAACCGGTGCGGAAGAGATGGAGCACGGGGCCTAACGATTGTAGTTTTTCGGCGTAACCGTTGAAGGCGGCCTTGCCTCCGTAAACCGTGAGGTTGCCGGCCAAATGGGCGGCCAGAAACCCGATGAAAGCCAGTCCGGTCAGGGCCATCATGAGTTTTTTACCGACGGATGACCCGAGGGTGGCGGAGAACCAGTTCATGCGCATACCTCCGGAGATGAGGGCGGTTTTTTGATCGTTGTAGAAACGGGTGACCTCAAGAAAACAGCTTTTCAGACCTATTAGAAAAATGAAAGTAGCATGTCAACCTTTAAGACCGGCTGAAAATACTTCGGATCTTCGTGCTCAGGTCGACGAATTCCGGACCTGGGGCGCCGGACACCACCAAGCGTCCCGGCGGGTGTCCAGGATCGCCTCGGCCAGCGACTTTCCGGATTCCGTCTGGAGACGGTCCAATACATGCGGCAGCCAGGTCGCGGGAGGGCGATAGCCGATGTCGTCCAAGTCCTTTAGCTCCAGGATCAGTGCCAGTTGGTCGGCATCCCTGGCCAATTTTGCTTCCTGAGATCGGCCCCCATTGTACTCCGCGATCAGCTCCTGAATCTGCGTGCCAAAAGCGAGCCCCTGGACCATGTCGGCAACGGCTCGGGACTCATCGGCCCGCACGTAAGCCTTGTTCACGGCGTTCAGGTCCCCAACACGGGCTTCCGCAAGATCGTGCAGCAGGCACATGCAAATCAGTTTGCGGGCGTCGATTTCCGGGTGCAGCTGGGTCATCACAAAGGCAATAAAAGTCGTACCGTATACATGTTCGGCGATGGATTCGCGGCCGGCTCCCAGGAAATGAAAGCCTGAGCGCGGGATCTCTTTCAACATACGGGCTTCAAACAATAGGTCGGCGATTCGTTTCATGGCAGCTCCCTTTAATGCAGAGTCGTTTTTACGCCAGGACGGCTCCGAAGGCAACGCCAAATTTCTTTTTTTTTGACATTTCATGTAGACAAGGTATATTAAACATTTGGCATTTCACGAGTGACGGAAAGCCGCCGCATAGAGGCTTCGGGGCGGACGGACGCGCACGGCTATCCTGATACCGCGAGGGCGTGCGCCATCGAGCATCTGAAAAAGAGAGGGCCGAGGTTTCTTTCATGGACTTTTCACAATTGGATTTGATCCATATGATCCGCAACGCCAGCATCGTCGTTCAGATGGTGCTCGCGCTGCTGCTGTTCTTCTCGATCGCCTCATGGGCCATCATCCTGATCAAATATCGTTACTTTCGGCGTGCCTTGCGCGAATCGGCCGAATTCAGCGATTTTTTTTGGAAAAGCCGGGATTTCTCCAGCGCCTTTGCCAAGGCCAAAGCGTTGCCCAGAAGCCCTCTGGCGCGTATATTTCGTATCGCCTACCTGGAACTGAAGAAGACCAGCCAGGCCGGGGAGCCGGTGGATCCCGGCGATACGGGGGCTTCAGCGCACCCGTCGTTCGCCTTCAGCGCCCGGTTTGCGGCCACCGATAACGTGAAGCGTGCGCTGCGACGGGCGATCAACACCGAAATGACCCGCATGACCCAAATGGTGCCCTTTCTGGCCACCACCGGCAACACCACTCCCTTCATCGGGCTTTTTGGGACCGTGTGGGGCATCATGAGCTCTTTCCAGGGTATCGGGCAGAAAGGCACCGCCAGTCTGGCCGTTGTGGCGCCCGGTATTTCGGAGGCTTTGGTTGCGACCGCGGCCGGCCTGGCGGCAGCCATTCCGGCGGTGATTGCCTTCAACTATTTCATGAGCAAGATCCGCATCGTCGAAACCGAGTTCCAGAGTTTTTCAGCCGATTTTCTCAACATCATCGAACGGGACATCCTGCGGGTGGAAAGGAGAAAAGGATGAGGGCCGGCGACAATCACGACAGCTTGATGTCGGAGATCAACGTGACGCCGTTCGTTGATGTCATGCTGGTTCTGCTTATCATTTTTATGGTAACGGCCCCCATGATGATGCAGGGAATGGATGTGGCGCTGCCGCAGGTGACGTCGAAACCCCTGGAGACCAAGGAAGAGCATCTGATGATCACTCTTACGAAAGACGGAGAGATCTATATCAATGATTTTCAGGTCACCCTTGACACGCTTCAGGATAAGCTATCGAAGATCCTGCAGGGGCGCACGAATCCCGACGTCTATCTGAAAGCGGACCGCGAGGTGCCATACGGGTTGGTGGCCCAGGCAATGGCGCAGATCAAGGATGCCGGCGTCGAAAAGCTGGGCATGGTGACCGAGCCCGCCGCGCCGGAAAAAGACGGCAAGAAGGCCAAAGCGAAACGCGGATGATGGACTCCCGTTTTGTGCGTAAACGCCGAGACCCGGAGAGCCAGGCGCTGGCCCGTTCCGTGGCCTCCGGTGTGGCCGTATCGTTCGGCCTGCATGCGCTGGTGATCGCCGGCCTTCTTTACGTGCGCATGGATTTTTCCAAACCGCGCCTGCCGCCGGGCGCCATCAGCGTAAACCTGGTGTCTCTGCCGGGCACCGGCCCCGCGCCGGGACCGGTGGCCGGCGACGGCGGCCCGCCGGCTGAAAAACCCAAGCCGGTTGAGGCGCCGAAGCCGGCTCCAGAGAAACCGGCGGTTCCCGTGGCGGAACCCAAACCCGTGCCCGTGGCACCGCCCAAGCCGGAAGTTTCCACCGCGCCTCCCAAAGTCAAAGAAAAAAAATCGCTCAAGGAGGCGACCAAAGACCCCCAAAAAATGATCGAGCGGGCCATCGAGCGGATTGAAAAGAAGGTCGCGGAACCGGAACCGGAACCGAGCTCCGTCGCATCCGCCATCGACCGGCTCAAGAAAAAATTCGGAGAAAGCAAAACCGCACCGCCGGGCCCAGGGCCTCCCGGTGCGACGGCCGGCCAAGGCGGGGGCGGTCCCTTCGGCGGCGGCGGGGGCGGTGGCGGCGGTTCTGGCCCGATCGAGCCGATTGACATCTACCGGGTGACGGTCGCCTCCCAGGTCGAGCGCAACTGGGCATTTTCACCTCAGTTGGCCGGCAGCGACAGGAACATCAGGGTCGGACTGGTGTTCAAAGTGCTGCCCAGTGGAGAAATCACCGACATCCGCTTTTCAGAACGCTCCAACAACCCGTACTTGGACGACTCGGCTTACAAGGCCATCGTCAAGTCCAGCCCAGTGGCGCCGCATCCGGCGATCATCAAGGCGCCCTATGTCACCGTAGCCATCCGGTTCACACCGGAGGGTGTCCGCTGACGTGTTGAAAACCTGAGGAAATCCGCCTATGATAAAAATCGTAAGATGGGCGGAGGCAACAAATACGGAACCATTCCAATCCATGAGGGTCAGAATGACGAAACGGAAACTCGCAGCGTGTGTTGGGATAATGATTATGGTCTTCATCGGGAGCGCCGGTGCGGCTTACGCCCAGCAATCCGGCGAATCCTATCAGTATATCGATATCCGCAACCCATTTTTACGCAAAATTCCCCTTGCCGTGCCCCTGTTCAAAAACCTGGCGGGCGGCGCGCGGGAGGAAGACAGCTCGCGCAAGGCGGTAGATTTTATGGCCAGCAGCCTGGACTTCACCGGCTATTTTAAAATTTTGGACCGCGGGGCGTTTCTCTTCGATTCGCAGAAGGGCGGCATGTCCGCTAGCGATATCAATTTCCAGAACTGGACCGTGGTCGGCGCCGAGCTCCTCACTACCGGCGCCTACGAACAGACCGGAGACACGGTGCAGATGGAACTGCGTCTGTTTGATACGATCAAGGGGCGTCAGATCCTTGGGAAAAGATATTCGGGAAATGTCTCGGAAACCCGTAAAATGATCCTCCGGTTCTGTGCCGAGGTCATTTTCTACCTTACTGGAAACCAGGGTATCTTCAACAGCCGGATTGCGTTTGTCTCCACCGGTTCCGGCAAGAAAGAAATCTATACGTGCGATTTTGATGGGTACAACCCCACCCGGCTGACCTACAACGATTCCATATCCCTTTTTCCGTCCTGGTCCTCCGACGGCCAGCATATCGCCTACACCTCGTACAAGGGCGGAAAACCTGACATCTATATTCGCAACCTGGCCGATAAACGGGAAACGGTTATCAGCAATGAGGGCATGAACATCACTCCGGTTTTTACACCGGGGCGCTTTGAACTGGCCGCCACCCAGTCCTTTTCAGGCGATCAGGAAATTTATCTGTTGACTGGCACCGGAAAAATGATTAAAAAGCTGACCAACAGCAGGGGGAGCGATGTCTCCCCGACATGGTCTCCGGATGGTAGAAAAATCGCTTTTGTTTCAAACCGGACCGGAGGTCCTCAGATTTACATTCTGGATCTCGATACCGGCAACGAACGGCGGCTGACCTTCGAGGGTAAGTACAACACGCAGCCCAGCTGGTCACCCCGTGGAGACAAGATCGCTTACAGCTCCCAGGTGGGCGGATTTCAGCAGGTCTTCGTGATCGACGCAGACGGCCAGAATCCTGTGCAGTTGACCCGCAACGGCGGAGACAGCGAGTCGCCGTCCTGGTCCCCGGACGGGAGCCTGATCGTTTTCAACAGCACCCGCGAAGGACCATCGCGGCTTTATGTCATGACGGCATTCGGCACCGATCAACGCCGGTTGTTGCTTCTAAACGGCGAACAAACGAACCCCAAATGGTCTTCAGGTATTTTCAACTGATCACCATCAACCAAAAATCCTTAACAACGGAAAAGGGAGGAAGACATGCAGAAGAAATTTTGGATGGTGTTGGCATTGCTGCTGGTGATGCCGGGATTGCTTTTCACGGTTTCATGCCAGAAGAAAGTGCAGGCTCAGGCTCCGGCTCCGGCCCCCGTCGCCCCGGCCCCCAAACCCGCGCCGGCCCCGGCCCCGGCCCCGGCCAAGCTTGAAGTTCCGGCGTTCATGACCGAACGGATTTTCTTCGACTTCGACAAATCCGTCCTGAAGCTGGAATCCCAGGCCCTGCTGAAGAAGAAAGCCGACTGGTTGAAGGCCAATCCCGCTACCAAGATGCTGATCGAAGGCAACACTGATGAGCGCGGCACCGCCGAATACAACCTGGCATTGGGCGAGCGTCGGGCCGAGTCCGCGAAGAAATTCCTGGTGGATCTCGGAATTGACGCAAAGCGGATTTCAACGATCAGCTACGGTGAAGAGCGCCCGCTGGATCCCCGTAGGAACGAGGAAGCCTGGGCGAAGAACCGCAACGACGGTTTTGTGATCAACTAAAGCCTGTTCGATTGGCCGAGCGCCCTCGCCTGCCGCAGGGGTGAGTCGGCTCGGTTGAAAGTGCGGAACCCTTCAGACGGCAAACGCACGCGCCCGCGCGTCGTTTGCCGTCTGTTGTATCGCCTCTATGAATGATCGCGGGCGTGACGACAGGGTGAATCGTATGGGCCGTTCAGGAAGATGGACGTGGATGCTCATTGCGTTGCTGCTGATGAGCTGCATTCATGGATGCGCCACCCGCCGAGATGTGACGACGATCGACTCCCGATTGAGCGAAATCGAGCTGCGCGAGTCCGAGGAGCGCCGGCGGGGCGACGAGATTTCCCGAGCTCGGGAGGCCAATGAACAGGCTCTGCGCCAGATGTCCGCTTCACTGCGGGCTCAGATCGATGAACTGCGGGAGGAAGTTAGAGGGCTTGCCGGGCGTGTCGATGAGGTGGAGCATGGCATGCGCCAAAAGGCGGCTCCGACCGAATCGGGGGAGAGACCGCGGGAGGACAAAGTGGCCCGCTTGGAGGACGTCAGCACGCAGCAGGCGCAACGTCTGGCCCGCATCGAGGAGCATCTGAAACTCGAACCCATCAGCGGTTCGGCCAAACCCGAATCAAAGATCAAACCGGATACCGGCGCCAAAGTTCCTTCCGAGGAGGAACTTTACAATCGGGCCAAACAGGCTTTCGAACAGGGCAACACCGGCCAGGCTCGCCGGGGCTTCGAGGAGCTCATCCAGCGGTATCCGAATTCGGCCAACGCCGATAATGCCCAGTTTTGGATTGGCGAGACTTTCTTTCGCGAGAAATCCTACGAAAAATCCATTCTCGAATACCAAAAGGTAATCGAGAAATACCCCAAGGGTAACAAGATGCCGGCCGCGCTGCTGAAACAGGGGCATGCCTTTCTCGCTTTGGGAGATAAGGTGAATTCGCGGCTGATCTTTGAAGAGCTGGTGCGCAAGTTCCCGCAGACCGCCGAAGCCAAGGCCGCGTCCGGCAAACTCAAGGAGCTGCGCTGATCGCCAGCGGTCCGCCGGCGGACGGCTCGAAGTTGCTCGGCAACCGGTTGGGCACGATGATCAAAATCATGGGCGTCGATCCCGGCCTTGCGGCGACGGGCGTGGGCGTCGTCCGTGGCCGGGGTCTCAACGTGCGGGGATACTCCTTCGGGTGTATCACCACGTCTCGGGCCGCCCCCCTGTCTGAACGGCTTGACCGTATCTTCTCCCAGCTTCTCCATCTGCTTTCGAAAGAAATGCCCGACATGATGGTGGTCGAAGACGTTTTCTCTCTGAAGGAATACCCCAAATCGGGAATCTCCCTGGGTCAGGTGTCGGGGGTGGTGATGGTGGCGGCCTCTCAGGCCGGAGTCCGTTGCACCACGATCCCGGTGCGCGAAGCCAAACAGGTGCTCACCGGCAACGGGAACGCATCCAAGGTGCAGCTGGAAAGCGCTGTGCGTCGGCATCTGAATCACCCGGGCCCCATCCGCCCGTACCATGCATCGGACGCATTAGGATTGGCGATCATCGGTTTGTTTCGCTCTGCGTCCGACAGCTGCCGAGAAGCAGCGCCAGGCAGCCGCTGATCACAACGTCCGAGCAGCGGCGCGGCCCGGAGATACGTTCCGCGATTCGGAATCGGACCGGTAACATAGGATCGACAAACTGTGATCGGATACATCCAGGGTAAAATCCTCAAGAAAGAGGACGATCGGCTGCTCCTGCTCGTCAGCCAGATCGGCTATGAGATTCTGGTGCCGGCGGTAGTGATGGACGCTTTAGCGGACCGGCATGCCGGCGATGACTTGGCCCTGCATATTTATTATCAGCAGACCGAGCGTCAGCCCAAACCTGTTTTGATCGGATTCATTCACGAGATCGAAAAGGAGTTCTTCCAGAATTTCATCAGCGTGGAGGACATCGGCCCGATGAAGGCCGTGAAGGCCATGACGCTGCCCGTCGGCGAGATTGCCAAAGCCATCGAAGCGCGGGATCTGGAGTTGCTGGCGCGATTGAAGGGGGTCGGCAAGCGAACGGCTCAGAAAATCATAGCCACCCTGGAAGGCCGCATGGGAAAGTTCGCCCTCATGCGGGCGGAATTGAAATCAGCAGCGCCGGCCGCCGACGATGTCGCTCAACAAGTGCTGGAGGTCATGGTCAACCAGCTGGGCCATCGAATGGCCGATGCCAAACGGATGATTGTCGAAGCGTTCAAGCGCCGCAACGCCATCTCAACGCCGGAGGAACTCTTCGAGGAAGTCTACCGGGGGGAGCTGCCGGGGAGCAAACGGCCCGATGGACCGGAGGCTTGATACCTTGGCTCCGGCCGCGGCCAGTGATTGGGCCGGGGGCGGCGTTCGGTGTGAGGTGTCTGCATGACCGACGACATTATTGCTTTTACTTCGGACGACAAACTGGGGCCGGTATCCGGGCGGGCGCGGGAGGAGGACCTGGAGCCGGAAATCGTATCGTTGCGTCCGCGGCGCTTGATCGACTATGTCGGCCAGGCCGACGTGGTCGAGACGCTAAAAATTGCGATTGAAGCGGCTTCGCAGCGCAGCGAACCCATCGATCATGTGCTGCTCCACGGCCCTCCCGGCCTCGGCAAGACGACCTTGGCGCACATTATCGCCCATGAAATGGGATCGAAGCTGACGCTGTCATCCGGACCGGCTCTCGAAAAGGGTGGGGACCTGATCGGTATTCTCACGCACCTGGAGTTCGGAGACATCTTGTTTATCGACGAAATCCACCGGCTTCCGAAGCCGGTGGAGGAGTTCCTTTATCCGGCGATGGAAGATTTCGCGATCGATTTCGTCTTCGACAAGGGCGTGCACGCTCGCAGCCACCGATTTCGCCTGAAACGCTTTACCATGGTCGGAGCCACCACCCGCGTCGGTCTTCTGTCCGCACCGCTGCGTGACCGCTTCGGCATCTTCCGCAGCCTTGATTTTTACGGAATGGACGAACTGGTGCGGATCACGAAACGCTCTGCCGCATTGCTCGATATCGACATCGGTGATGAAGGTGCTTTCGAATTGGCCTGCCGTTCGCGGGGCACGCCCCGCATCGTCAACCGTCTGCTGAAGCGTATTCGGGATTACACGCAAGTGCGTTCGCAGGGATTGATCAACCGGCAGACGGTGGCGGCCGCGCTGGAGCTGGAAGGCGTGGATGGCCAGGGGCTGACGGACCTTGACCGGCGATATCTGCGAACGATCATACAATTCTATCACGGCGGTCCCGTGGGCATCGAAGCCTTGGCGGCCACCCTGCAAGAGGAGTCCGACACCCTGGTGGACATCGTTGAGCCCTACTTGCTGAAAATAGGATTCCTCACGCGGACCTCTTCGGGACGGAAGGCATCCGAAGCCGCCTATCGGCACCTGGGGTTCAGCGTTCAGCAGAAATTTTTTTAATGGCGATCATCAGTCTCATCACGGATTTCGGCCATCAGGACGAATATGCCGGGCTCATGAAGGCCGTGATCCTGGGAATAAACCCCCGGGCGAGAATGGTTGACATCAGCCACGCGGTCGAACCCCAGGACATCATCCAGGCAGCGTTCCTGCTGGAATCCGCTTACCGGCATTTTCCGCCGGGCAGCATCCATCTGGTGGTGGTGGACCCCGGGGTGGGAACGAAGCGGGCACTGCTTTATCTCGAGACGAACGGCCACCGTTTTCTGGCTCCAGACAATGGCGTCCTGTCCCTGCTGATGGATCCGCTCCGGCCGGCATCGCTGCGGCGCCTGGACAACCCTGCGTTGTGGCGTTCCCGTGTGGGTGCGACCTTTCATGGCCGCGACATTTTGGCCCCGTCCGCCGCGCATTTGTCCAAAGGGGTGGACGCTTACGAGCTGGGGCCGGCGCTGGATCCGTCCGATATGACTCTCCTGCCTGATATACGCGCTCAACGCTCTCAGGACGGCACCACCGTCGGCCGGATCGTGCACATCGACCGGTTCGGGAACCTGGTCACCAGCATAAATGCGAGCCTCCTGCACGATGAAGGAGAAACCGCCCATGAGCATCCGGCCACGATCCGATTGGCCGGGCAGGCGATCGTCGGTATCCACCGTACGTATGCGGATGTAGAGGCCGGTCGACCCGTGGCGCTGATCGGAAGCCGCGGGTATCTTGAGATCGCCGTCAATTGCGGAAGTGCCCGGTCTTATTTCAACGTGCGCAAAGGGGATGCCGTGGCGGTGAGGCCGGCCGGATGAGCAGCGGTCCTGAAAAAGACACAGGGCTGAAACGAGAAGATCGGTCCCCGGCTGCCGACCGGCAGTGGCGGGTGCTCTTTATCGGCGATCACGGCAAGGTGATTGCCTTCAAGCGCATCAAGACGCTGATCGGGCTGACCATCGGCGTTATTATGACTGCCTTGGTCACGGTGGTCGTGCTGGTGGTCGTCAATGCCCGGATGCATGCGCGCATGCAGGAGGCCCAAGGGCACCTGTCGGCCGCGCAGCTTCAAATTCAGGCCATGCACCAGGAGCGTGACCTGCTCAACGCCCACGTGATATTAGTGGAAACGAAAATGAAGGAGACACTGGCCGGTTTGAGCCGCCCCGAGGCCTGGAAAAAACAAGATTCGGTCGTCGTTGCCGGAAAACCCATCGACTCACCCGGCTCACCGCAAGCGGAGGTTGCGGCGGAGAACTCGCCGCCGCCGGCGGAGCCCACCGAAGAGATTCGCGCCCCCGTCGGTAACGAGGTCGTCTTTGCCGTAGAGAATTTTTACGCCGGATGGGTTCCGTCGCGCCAAACACTCCATCTTCGCTATAAATTGGTCGCCACCCGCCCGGCGCGCAAGCCGGTGGCGGGGCATGTCATCGTGGTTTTCAAGGGTTCTGGCCTCGATCCTGAGCGCTGGCTGGCCATGCCGCGGGTCGATCTGCTCCGAGGCAGGCCATCCGGGCGACAAAAAGGCTACACTTTCGCCATCAGCCATTCCAAGGCGTTTTCACACATCATGCCGGCTCCGGCATCGCTGCCCGCCTACACCCAGGCGGTGCTGTATATCTTTTCCCACGAAGGGCAGCTATTGATGGCCAAGGATTACGGGGTGGACCTTAAACCGGCGGGTGATGGATAAACGCCGTTTCCAGGAGCGGAAGGATCGCATCGAGATGAATCGCCGCGTCGGTAAAATTGTCGAAGGTGACGTCGCGGAACGGAAGGCCGTGGTGATGTCGGATCAGGTCAAAAATTTCCAGATAGTTCATCAAAATGCGGCGGCTCCATTCGAGCCCGAGGCGGCTCGTAAAATGGGTGATGGCGTCTTTAGAACCTTCGATTTCAAGGAAGTCGCCGAAAGGCAGGGTGTCCAGGCAGAAGCTCGTTTGATCCACCACTAAAGTTTCGCGCCACTTTTCATAGACCTGGTCGGGGTTGAATCCAAGCGACATCAAAATGCCTTGCATGGCGTCGAAATCTGCGACCTCCACCTCTAGTTCGTTGAACTGCTTAAAGGCCGGGTCGGCGTCAGTCGGCGTCGATTTATAGGTCAGAACGGCTTTGCGGTCCCGGCGCAGCCTGAGCAGAGCCTTTTCTCGGAGCAGGTTCCGGCCCTTATCCTCGAAGCGGATGTTGTGCTCCAGCGCTCGGCCCGAGCTGCTGGCGCCAATCGCCATGAGCCTGCAGCGAAGACCTGCAGGGTCGGAGAGGTGGAATTTGACTTCGGTTTCAACCCGAGGCATGGCGTTGATTCTCCTTGGGTGCGGCAGAGAGGGTGTTGCCGACCGGCGGGCCGCGGCTGGATTCCGCAAATAAGCCTGCGTCACCGTGAACGAACCGGCGACATCTTAGGGCAAGGCCGGTATTCTGTAAAGCACGATTTTTTATCTTTTTTATTGACATGTCATATGTTATCGCCTAAATATACACGATTTTGAAAGTAGAGGAGTGCATATCGTGAAAAAGTACACATACAGCGCCAACGATGCCGATTTCCAGGGCAAATGGTATGTTGTGGATGCCAGCGGCGCCGTTCTCGGGCGGCTGGCCTCCGCCGTGGCCGCTCGCTTGCGCGGCAAACACAATCCTCTGTTCACTCCCCATGTGGACACCGGTGATTTTATCGTCGTCATCAACGCTGATAAAATTCGACTCACCGGCAGGAAATGGGTACAAAAACTTTATCACCGGCATACCGGCTACATCGGTGGTTTGAAGACCGCCAGCGCCAGGGAGCTTTTGGAAAAGCGGCCGGAAGAGCTGATCCGCCGGGCGGTAAAAGGCATGCTTCCGAAAAACAAGCTCGGCAGCCGTCTATTCACGAAGCTCAAGGTCTACGCGGGAGGCGATCACCCCCACCAGGCCCAACAACCCGAATCCCTTCACGTCTAAACAAATCGGCCCAACGATAGAGGAACCGGATGGAAAAACAAGCAGCCTACTACGCCACTGGCAAACGCAAATCTTCGATCGCCCGGACCTGGCTCACGCCGGGCAACGGCGCCATCATCGTCAACAATCTCCCGGTGGAAGAGTATTTTCCGTTGGAGACGACTCGTCTGGAGCTGGTTCAGCCGCTGAAACTGACGAATACCACCGGCGCCTATGACGTCAAGGCCACCGTTCAGGGCGGCGGGCCGGTGGGCCAGGCGGCCGCGATCCGCCACGGGATTACGCGTGCGTTGATTACGGCCAACCCCGATTTTCGCAGCACCCTCAAAAAAGCCGGTTTTGTCAAGCGGGATCCGCGGGTCAAAGAACGCAAAAAATACGGCCAGCGCTCCGCACGGGCACGGTTCCAGTTCTCCAAACGCTAGCCCTTTTTTCAAAGAAAAGCCAAAAGGGAACGGGTCTTTTGCCCGTTCCCTTTTTTATGTTATCGGCGAACCAATTCATCATCGGAGGTTTATCAAATGCCTGTGAGCGCCATCGATCTCAATTCGGATGTCGGCGAAAGTTTCGGCAACTACAAACTGGGCATGGATGCGGATGTCATCCCACTCATCAGTTCGGCCAACATCGCCTGCGGTTATCACGCCGGGGATCCGGCCGTCATGCGCCAGACCGTCGCACTAGCCCGCAAGCACGGAGTGGCGCTGGGGGCGCATCCCGGGCTTCCGGACCTGGTCGGCTTCGGCCGGCGAAGCATGGACGTTACGCTGGAGGAGATCAGGGACTTTGTCACCTATCAGGTCGGCGCGCTGCAGGCGACGGCCGCGCTGCAGGGCGAGCGGCTACAGCACGTCAAACCCCACGGGGCGCTTTACAACATGGCGGCCCGGAATCCGGATATCTGGGACGCGGTCGCGGAGGTGATGGCCAAGCTTGATGCGCGGCTGATCCTGTTCGTGATGGGAGGCGCCGACCGCCCGGAACTGGAGGCCATCGGCCGGCGCCGCGGCATCCGCATCGTCTTTGAATTTTTCGCTGACCGTGCGTACAACTCGGATGGCTCGCTGGTTTCGCGCAAACTGGCCGGCGCCGTGATTCACGACAACGACGCGGTGGCAGCCAAAGTCCGGAAGTTCGTGAAAGAGGGCAAAGTCCACACCATCGATGGCTCCGAGATCGTGTTCAAAGCTGAAACCATCTGCGTCCACGGCGACAATCCGAAAGCGCTGGCGCTGGTGAAAAAAATCCGCGAAACATTAAAAACAGCCGGTGTCGCCGTCAAGCCGCCAGCAGAGTTTCTTTAATGAAAAGCCATGCGGACCGAGGGCTGAGGACTGAGGAAATCAAGGAAAGTTCAACAAACATGCTGCTTGCTCCTCCCAGATTCCGCCCGATGGGTGACCGCAGCCTTCTGGTCGAACTCGGTGAGAAGATATCACCGGATATCAACCGCCGCGTGCAACAGCTCATGCAGCAGGTCGAGCAGGCCCGGCTGCCGGGCGTCCGCGAGCTGGCTCCCGGCTATCGGTCGCTGCTCGTCAGCTTCGACCCGCTGGCGGTCGCGGCGGCCGAGCTGAAGGCGCGCATTGCGGAAATCGATGCTCAGTGGAGTTCCATCGGCCTGCCGCAGGCGAAGCTGCTCAGCGTGCCGGTGTTTTACGGCGGGCAACAGGGTCCGGATCTGGATTGGGTGGCCGGGCATCTCGGCCTTTCCGCCGAGGAGGTGATCCGGCTTCATACGGAGACGGTCTATCGGGTTTACATGATCGGATTCACGCCGGGATATCCGTACTTGGGCGAGCTGTCGGCGACCCTGGCGGTCCCCCGGCGCAGCACGCCGCGCACGCACGTTCCCAAAGGTTCGGTGGGCATCGCCCAACGGCAGACGGGAATTTATCCGGTGGAGAGCCCCGGCGGATGGCAGATCATCGGTTGGACCCCCATCGAACTCTTCGATCCCCACCGGCCGCTGCCGTCGCTGCTGGAAATGGGCGACCGGGTTAAATTCGAAGCCGTGCGCAACGTGGAGATATAAAAAATGACGGGTGTGAACACGTTCGAGGTGCTGTCCCCCGGAATCATGAGCACGGTTCAGGACCTCGGCCGATTCGGCTGCGCACGTTACGGCGTCGCGGCCAGCGGGGCGCTGGACGGATTCGCCGTGCGGGTGGGAAATCTTCTGGTCGGAAACGACGAGACGGCGGCCGTGGTGGAGACCACCCTGATGGGGTTGCGGATCAAGATCCTGCGGGATACGGTAATCGCTCTCACCGGCGGCGACCTCCAGCCGCGCAGGGGCAGCGAGCCTCTGCCGATGTGGCGGTCTTGCCCGATTCGAGAGGGTGAGACGGTCGTCTTCTCCGGACCGGCGAGCGGTTTCCGTACCTACCTGGCCGTTTCCGGAGGCATCCAGGTGGCGGCCGTCATGGGCAGCCGGTCGACCAACCTGGCTTCGGGATTCGGCGGCTTCGAGGGTCGTGCGCTGCGCAAGGGCGACATCCTCGCCGTTGAACCAGTCGGAGATCCCATTCGTTTTGCGGACCGTGTCTTCGAGCCGGAGGCGGTCCCCGTTTACCTCTCGCCCTGGCGTTTGCGGATCATCTGGGGACCGCAGGACGACCAGTTTTCCGAAGAGGGCCGGCAGACCTTCGTGACGGCCACATTTTCGGTATCGCCGGACTCCGATCGCACCGGCATCCGTCTGAAAGGTCCCTCCGTCAGCCGCAAACCCGGTCTGGAGGAATCCATCATTTCCGAGGGTATTCTGTCGGGCGCGATTCAGGTTCCGGGGGACGGTCAGCCCATTATCATTTTGGGCGAGACGGCCTCGGGCGGCTACCGCAAGATCGCCACGGTGATTTCGGCGGACCTGCCGCGGCTCGGCCAGATCACCCCCGGGGACGAGGTTTCTTTTGAAGCGGTGTCGATGGAGGAGGCCGTTCAGGCCTTGCAGGAGATGGAGGGAAAAATAGAAAAGTTCAAACAAAGTTTTAAAAAAAGATGATTTGCTGAGCGGCAATTTGCTTGCGATTAGCTAAATTAGGATGTCCGGATCCGTTATAGAACGATAACTTCGTGCCCGACATGCAACTTATTAGAATACCGGAAAACCTCCACTTTTGTTCAGGAATCCCGTAAATTCCATCCCGACCGTGTTAGACCGTCACCACTATCTTGCCGATCTGCTGATTCGACTCCAGGTAGCGATGCGCCTCAACGATCTGCTCGAGCGGAAACGTCTTGTCGATCACCGGCTTGAGGTTACCCGCCGACAAACCGTCCACGATGAACTTCTTGGCTCGTTCGAGCCGCTGCGGATCCCCGGTGATCTCGAAGAGGAGGTAGCCTCGAACGGTCAACGACTTGCCAAGCACGTCGAACAACGGTAGCGGCGTCGGCTCGGTGCTGAGGGCGCCGTACAGGAACAGGATGCCGCGCTGGGCCATCGCCGCTGTCAGCTTGGCGATGATTGGCCCGCCAACGGGGTCGAACACGATGCGGGCACCTTTCCCGCCGGTGAGCCTTTTCGCCTCGGCGACCAGGTCCTGCTCTTCGGTGGCGATGACGTCCGCGGCGCCAACATCCAGCAGAGACTTGCGCTTGCTGCTGCGGCGCGTGAGTGCCACTGGAGTGGCGCCGATCATTCGTGCGATCTGGATCGCCGCAATGCCCACACTGCTGGAAGCCGCCGGAATGAGCAGCGTGTCGTCCGCCTTCAGTCCCGCAATATCGATGAGCGCGCCGTAGGCGGTGGCATACTGCATCCAAACTGCTGCCGCCTCAGCCCACGACAGCGACGCGGGATGCTTCGCGACTGCAACTGCCGGCACGATGGCTGTGTCGCCGTATACGCCATATTGGTTCAGTGAGAACGCTGGGATGGTGCTTACGGCGTCGCCGACCTTAAGGCCCTGCACGCCTTGGCCAAGCGCCTCGACCGTGCCTGCCGCCTCGTAGCCCAGGCGAGCGGGGAACGTTGGCTGTTCCAGGTACTTGCCGGATCGGAACATTACCTCGGCCCGGTTCAGACCCAGCGCCTTCACCGCGATGCGGACTTCTCCCGGCCCCGGCGACGGCACCTCCACCTGCTCGATCTTCAACACTTCCGGGCCACCCGTCTGATGAAATCTTACGATGCGAGCCATAATGATCTCCTTCTAAAGCCAGCCAACCTGATTTTGAAAGATTCGGTCCGGTAAGGTGAAAAATTTCAGACGCGGATTAGTTCAGGTTAATTGCTGACATAAACGTTTAATGAAAAGCATGGACATGGCACTATTGGTTGTCAACAACAAAGATCTATCCAGTCGGCTTCGATTTAATTATCGTCGTCCACTGCTGTCCCAACGTTAATCAAATAATTGCAATTGGTTAGGGGTTGAGTAATT
>CAZNAX010000028.1:0-24783 GCA_964570965.1 uncultured Desulfatibacillum sp. | reverse complement strand
GATCGGGATGATGACCTCTACTTGGAGCTTTGTGCTCTTGGTAGGGGTCATTCTTTTAGGGAGGAATCCGAATGGCTGCAGATTACGTATCAATCAAAAACGGATTGCAGATCGTGATCGACGAGTTGTCCGGCCAGGAGCTTAACGGAAGCCGGAGGTTGCTGGAGCTGCGCGAAAAGCTAGTGAACCAGCAGTTCAACTTGGTGGTCATGGGGCAGTTCAAACGGTGCAAGTCGACTTTTATCAACGCGCTGCTCGGCAGTGAAATCGTTCCCACGGCGATCGTGCCGCTCACCTCGATCGTTACTCTGCTCTGCTTCGGTCCGCAGCCCAAGGCCGTTGTCCACTTCCTCGACGGGCGCCGCGAGGAGACAGCCCTCGCTGAAATCCGCCGTTTTGTCACCGAAAAAGAAAACCCCCGCAACCAATTGAATGTAAAGGAAGTAGAGGTGTTTTATCCCTGCGCCCACTTAAAGGACGGCGTGCGGATCATCGACACGCCGGGGGTGGGCTCGGTCTTCAACCACAACACCGAGGTCGCCTATGCCTATCTGCCCAACGTCGATGCCGGGATTTTCGTGGTCACTGCGGACCCGCCCCTGAGCGCCTCGGAGCACCGCTTCCTCAAAGAAGTCCGCGGCTACGTGAACAATCTGTTCTTCGTGCTGAACAAGATCGACACCGTCGGGGAGAAAGACCTCGACGAAGCCCTGTCCTTTACCACCGAAATTCTGCAGGAGGACCTGAAACATCCGGTCAAGGTCTGGCCGATATCGGCTAGGCTGGCATTGGAGGGACGGCTGAACTCGGACAGCGATAAACTGAACCGATCCGGCCTCCCCCTTTTTGAGGACCATTTGCGTCAGTTCCTGCACAAGGAGAAGGGAAAGGCGTTTCTCCAGGCCATGACCGCTTCGCTCATGCGCTATGTGTCCGACGAGAGCATGGCGTGGAAGCTGGAGCAGGAGGCCGCCAAACTCAGCATCGAGGAACTGAGGTCCAAAATCGCTAAGTTTGAAGAATTCGTCCGGCAGACCGAGAAGGAGCACGACGAGCACCGCTTCATTCTCACCGGCCAGATCCGAAAAATGCACGAAGCGCTGGACCGCGATCTCGAGGCCCTGAAACGCGAGCGGGTGATTCCGCTGCTGACCGTCATCGAGAACCATTTCAGGTCGAAAAGCCAATCGAGCTCCAACGGCCGGGGGCTAGAATCCGAGCTTGAGGAGCTGCTCTACCAGGAAATTCTGGATACATTTTCGGTTTTCCGGGATGAAGCCGCCCGCAAGCTGTCCGATTCGCTGGAGGCCATCTATATGGACCTGGTGGAACGCACCAACCGGACGATCCTCGGCATCGTGAATCTGGCGGCATCGCTCTTCGAGGTTGAACTGAAGCCGTTCACCTCCGTAGAGAAGTTGACCGGCAAAAGCGATTTTTATTTTCTGCTCAAGGACGACCCGGATGCCATCGCCTTGATCCGCCTGGGATTTCGCTCCGCCATGCCGAGGTTCATCACGCGGGGGCTGATCCTGAAACGTATCAAGTCGATGGCGCAGGAAATTTTCGAGCGCCATTGCGGCCGGGTGCGTTACGACCTGATCCAGCGCATCGATGAAACCACGCGGAAATTCCAGAAATCTCTGTCCGAGAAAACCGAGCTCACCCTGTCCACCATCCGGGAGGCATTGAAGCGGGCGATCGCCCTCAAGGATCGCAACGAGACGGAAGTTTCGGCCACACTCTCGCAGCTCGGTACCCGTCTGTCCTCCGCCGAACAGATCCGGGAGCGGCTGGCAGCATACCGGAGCCAAGCCGAGGGCTTGTAGTGGTTCAGTTCTTCTCAACCCCTCCAATTCAGCCTTTTGGATACATTCTTGAGCTTCGAGGGCAACGCCACCTCCCGTTGGAGCCGCTCCTTCATCAACAGCGGGTAGCCTTCGCTTGAAGCAGCCAGCAACTTAATAAAGTTTTCACTCCAGTCAAGTTTCTTTCTCTTAGAGAAATTCCGGAAGAAGGTGGTTGTTTCCACTTTGGTCAGATTATGAAGAATTAACAAATCCGAAGAATATAACACCGATCGCAACCGGAAGAGATCGGCCTCCGACAAAAAACTTTCGGCGATGGCGATAAACAGCAACTCGCTGTCGAAGCGCATGTCCCGGATGAACGCCAGTTTTTGGCGGGAGATTTTGCCGATGTTGTCCAGGACGACAACCCGCGGCAGATGTGCGGTCAGCTTTTTCCCCACAAGTATGTCTTTTGCACGCAGCAACCGGGTGTACCGATTCCGCCTGGAACTTCCCTGGCGGGGAAGAAGTTGGTGGATCAAATCATTGCAGGATTGGGAGGCCGGCTTCGAAAAATCAGCGAATAGAAATTGCCAAGTGTCGGAGTGAAGCTTGGAAATATGTTTGGCCAGACGGGACCGGCCGACCCCGAACCTGCCGGTCACGACGACGTTGCGGCCCTGCGCCAGCAACCGCATCACCGCAGCGATCTCCCGTTTTCTGCCGACGAAATCCATTTTCAGACACTTACGAAAACGTGCGGCGAAGTCGTCAACCCCTTTTCAACGAGTCGGTGAAGACTGCTGCGCGGCCCAGCTCGTTTTCGATCTCCAGAAGTCGGTTGTACTTGGAGATCCGCTCGCTCCTGCACGCTGAGCCGGTCTTGATCTGGCCGCCGCCCATCGCAACCGCGAAATCGGCCATGAAGGCGTCTTCGGTCTCCCCGCTGCGGTGGGAAATCACATAATTCCAACCCGCTTTACGGCACAGGTTGATCGCTTCAATTGTTTCCGTAACGGTGCCGATCTGGTTGAGTTTGATCAGAACAGCGTTGGTCGTAGTTTCCCGGATGCCCCGGGCTATGAATTGCGTGTTGGTCACGTAGATGTCGTCACCGACGATCTGGATCTTTTCCCCCAAGGCGGCCGTATGCGACCTGAAGCCGTCCCAATCGTTTTCGGCAAGGCCATCCTCGATCGAAACGATCGGGTAGCGGGAGATCCATTGCTGATACAGGGCCGTCATCTCGGAGCTGGTCTTCCCCGCCTGACCGGACTTGGAGAGGTTGTAACGACCTTCTTCGTAGAATGAGCTGGCCGCAGGGTCCAGGGCGATGGCGATGTCCTTGCCCGGCTGATAACCCGCCGCAGCGATGGCTTCGACGATGACATCGCAGGCTTCCTCGTTGCTTTTGAGGTTGGGCGCAAACCCGCCCTCGTCACCAACGCTGGTGGCGTATCCTTTCTGGGCCAGTATTTTTTTGAGTGTATGAAACGTCTCGGCGCCATAACGCAGGGCTTCGGCGAACGTGGGAGCACCCAAAGGCATGACCATGAACTCCTGGAAGTCGACGCTGTTGTCCGCGTGCTTGCCGCCGTTCAGTATGTTCATCATTGGGGTTGGAAGGCGCACCGCACCAGGCCCGCCCAGGTAGGCATAAAGCGGCAGGCCGGCCGTCACCGCCGCCGCCCGCGCCACTGCCATCGAAACCCCAAGAATCGCGTTGGCCCCGAACCGGCTTTTGGTGGGCGTGCCGTCCAGATCGATCATCAGTCGGTCGATTTCGGCCTGACGCGAGGGGTCCATACCCGTCAGCTTGGGGCCGATGTCAGAGTTCACATGCGCGACCGCTGCGAGCACCCCTTTACCCGCATAGCGCTTGCGATCGCCGTCGCGCAATTCGACCGCCTCGTTTTCACCGGTCGAGGCCCCTGAAGGAACCGACGCGGACACGCGAATGCCGTTGTTCAGGACGCAAAATACGCGTACGGTCGGATTCCCGCGGGAGTCGAGAATTTCCATGGCGGCCAGGGAGCTGATTTCGGATCTCATGATGAACCTCCTTTTTCAGAGTTTACGATTTCTGCTGCTTGAATCAGTCTTTCATTAAGTTTGGCTTCGAAAGCAAAGAGTTTAGGGATACACGCCAGCCCCCCTCTCTTCTTGTTTGCCGTTCAAACAAAAACCCGCCATGACGGCGGGCGCTGAACTAACCGGCCCCCACCGCATGCTACACGCAGTAGGAGTCATCAGCTCGAAACGGTGAGCAATTGTCAGGGAGACTCCATTCCCGAGGAACGGGTGCTTGAAACTTTATGAATTGTTCACTTTCTCCCAGTTAACCTCAAACGTATTGTCATGAAGCGTGAAAGAATACCCCAGCATTTTTCCATAACCCGGCTGCTTGCCTTCCGAGATCTTCCAGAAGCAAATATAGATCGCCGGAATCAGCCGCGTTTCGTCCACCGTGCTTTGCCATACTTCTTTCTTCTCGATGATGCGCCACAGAGTGCCGTGCTTGCGGCTTTTGACAGTGTCCCCAACTCTCGGCAGCTTTTTCTCCCGAATGACGTCGTCATGGGTCTCTTTCATGGCGGGTTCCTCCTTTGAATTGAGGGTTCATGAAGCCGATATGAAACTCTGGAAAAAACAAGTCTGTCCAGAGCCTCGGTGTTTTTTTGTTGGTTTGGAAAGCCGATAAACTGAGCCGATTGGGAGAAAGTGGAAGAAATTTCTAGAAAGGCTTGTGAGAGGCTCGCAATGGGTGTGTCCACGGATTCCTCCTCCAACGCAGCATGGGGCGGGCAAACGCCTGATGTGACAACCCCACCGCATAGAACCCTCGCAGTAGGAGTCATCAGCCCAGCCGGGCGGTTGTGAGGGGGGACTCCATCCCCATGAGTTCTTATTTACAGAAACCAACTACTGGAGTCAAGAGGAGGTATTTTCTGACGGAATTACCAGAGTAAAATACACTAAATAAACAATGATGGAAAAGCTGAGTTCTGTCTCTTCGGGCGAAGGAAAATGATTTAGCGCAGGTGCTACTTTGAACCTTCCGGCAGCAGGCGGACTCTCTGTCCGTCGATTTCAAGCGTCGTCTTCGAATACGTCAGCTTCCGGATGATCTTGCCGTCCTTGAAGTGCATCACATCGACCCCGCGCCGCTTCTCCGGTTTGCCCTCCCAGCCCTTTTCGATCGAAGGCCATTCCAGCTGCCATCGATAGAGGACTTTCTGCTGGGGTTCATCGATGAAGGTCTCCTCCTCGGTGAAGCGGAACCCGCCGTGACGGGCGAACCAGCCCGCCCATGCCCGGCGAAGGTTGTCCCGTCCCTCCGCCTTCCCGCCGGTCCAGTTTTCGAAGAAGACGTCCTCGTGGAACAGCGCCATCACCCCGTCGAGGTCGTGATCCGCCCAAGATTGGTGCCATTGGCGCAAAGCCGCCGCTATTTCTTCCTGTGTAAGTATCATGAAGAATCCCTCCTTTTCTATTTTCCGTATTTCTTCAAACATTCCGCAAACAGCATACCCACCATCGCCAGGCACTCCATGTCGAGATAGCGCTCGGTGCGGCGCTCGCAGAGCACGCTGCATGTTGCCGGAAAAGTCTCATCGGCATCGTTGAAGAGCCTCTACAGTTAAATGTGAAAGGTTGCAAGCCGGGGCAGAAGGTTAGCTCCGGCCGATAGGCCCCCCACGGCAACGGTATTGACAGGAATCCTCGACGAATTAATTTGATGTTAAAACATTCGCTATCGAGTGGATTATGGGAACCCGGTTCAAAGGTACAAGACAGCCGGTACAACGCCTGGATGCCTACATCAAGCTGAGGCGGGCAGCTGAATCCGCCACCGCACGCATCCACTGGCACTGGTCTCCTCCAACCTGACCGTCAGCCATTTGGGGTCCCGGATGCCCTTCACCACATCGGCCGCATCTCCCAGCGCGACCTCGGACGGAAAATTCTCAAGAGCAGCGGCCATATGACGACGGTCATCGACAACTTGGAAAAAAGAGGGCTGGTCGTGCGCAAACGTTCCTCCCGGGACCGACGGCGGCTGGAAGTACACCTGACACCGAAAGGCCGAAAACTGATGGCCCACAAGCCGCCGCCGTCCAATTAAAGGAACTAAGATATGAACGTCACCCGCAAAATCCACAAGATTTTCAAGAGCCAGCCAACCATCGAAGGCGCCGGCGTGCATCTGCGCCGCGCCTTCGGCTTCGACGAGGTCCCGCTGTTCGACCCGTTTCTCATGCTGGACGATTTCCGTGGAGATAAGCCCGAGCAGTACATCAAGGGCTTTCCCTGGCACCCCCATCGAGGCATCGAGACCATCACCTACATGCTGCACGGCGAAGTGGAGCACGGCGACAGCCTGGGAAACAAGGGGGTGATCCACCCGGGCGACGTCCAGTGGATGACGGCCGGCAGCGGCATCATCCACCAGGAGATGCCCAAAGGCGACCCCAAAGGCCGGATGGGAGGATTCCAGCTCTGGGCCAACCTCCCCGCGGCACAAAAAATGATGGACCCGCGCTACCGGGACGTGAAAAGGGAGCACATTCCGGTGGCCAAACTGAAAAATGGAGGTGAAATCCGAGTCATCTGCGGCGAAGTCGAGGGAAAGAAAGGCCCCGTGCAGGACATCGTCACAGACCCGCAATACCTTGACGTCACCGTCCCGCGCGACTCGGATTTCATACATACCGTAAAGCGTGGGCACACCGCATTTGCATATATCTTCGAAGGCAGCGGCCGGTTCGACGATCCGAAAGTGAAATCGGTGGCCAGAGAGAACCTGATATTATTTTCAAACGGTGATCAGGTGGTGGTTCGAACAGAGCAGGAGCCAGTCCGGTTCCTGCTGATTTCAGGAAAACCCATCGGAGAGCCGGTAGCCTGGCGCGGGCCGATCGTGATGAACACTCAGGAGGAGCTGAAGGTCGCCTTCGAGGAATATAGCAACGGGACCTTCATCAAACACAAATGACGGTTGCTACCACAGCCGGATATATTTTTTGCCGTCCCTGAGTTCCCCGCGGACCTTCTCCATGTGCCTCAGGGCGGCGATCTCGCGCTCGAGGTCCGTGGGAGAGAGGTTCAGCCGCTCCACCAGATGCTCGGGCGGCACACCGCCGGTCTCCTGCAGGATCTCCAGTATTTTTCGCTGCAGCTCGGTCAGTTCGAACCTGCCGCCTAGCTCTTTGCCCAAGGTCTTGGCGCTGTGCACCGCCCAGGGGTCGCAGGTCTTGGCTGGCGACAGCGCATCCATGTAACAGTCTTCACAGAGCATCCGGCCCAGGTGCTCCCGTGCTTCTCCCTCGGGAATGGATGTTTCACAACGCGCGCATTTCATAGTCTACCCCCCCCATCTAAAGTTAAGGCTTGATATGCCTCTCGCTGCGATATGTGGCGATGATTCCCGCTGAACACGTCAGCACCGCCCCGGCCAGAGTCAGCCCATCCAGGGTCTCCCCCCAAATCAGCCAGCCCAATAGTGCGGCAAAGACTACGTTTCCATAGTTGAACGGCCCCACTTGCCCGGCCGGCGCCAAGCTGTAGCCCTTGGTCAGGCACATCTGAGCCATGATCGCCAGCACCCCCATTACGCACAGCGCCCATAGCATGTGGCCTTGCGGAGTTTGCCATGCCCATGCGAGGGGGATGGCAGAAACGAGGGTGCCGAACACGGTGAAATAGAAAACGACGCGCACGACCGGCTCGGTGGCGGTCATGCGGCGGATGCCCACGATGGCAAGCGCCGCCAGCAGGCCGCTGGCAAGCCCCACCAGCCCGGCCGCCTGAAAAAGGCCGAAGCCCGGCTTGAGCACCAGGGCGATGCCAATGAACCCCACGATCACCGCGATTTTGGTCTGGCGGCTGACCGGCTCCTTCAACCAGAACCATTCGATGATCGGGATGAAGATCGGCAGCGTATAGCAGAGCAGCATCGCGTCGGCGAGCCGCAGCAGCTTCAAGGCGATGAAAAAGCAGTACATCGCGCCGAGCCCGGATGCGGCCCGCAGTAGATGCAGATGGAGGCAGCCCGTTTTCAAACTCAAATTCCGATAGCGCAGCCTGAGCCAAGGCAGCAAGAACGCCATGGCCACCACGTTGCGGAAAAAGACGATGACTTCGGTCGGCAGATCGACCGATGCGGCTTTAACAAGCGCTCCGACCCCTGCGAACAGTAAGGCCGATGTGAGCACCAGCAAGCCGCCCGCAACCGGGCGGCTGCGGCGGACGGCAGGTAAGATCAAGGGGTCCACGGATGGTAATCCAAAGAATTCAACCTTTCTTGTAAGCCTTCAAATCCCGACACCAGCCAGGGTGGCCAGGTATACTGGCTTTACCGGCATGCGCACGGATGGAAGGGGAATGTGGGCGAGCGGCTTTCCGGTGAGCGCCGCCAGCACGTCCAGGAGAATGGCCCTGCAGGTGCTTCCCTGGCAGATTCCCATTCCGCAGCGGGTGGCCTTCTTGACCGCGGCCGGAGAATCAAAACCGTCGGCAACCGCCCGGCGGATGTCGCCTAAATCGACTTCTTCACAGCGGCAGACGGGCACATCGTCGGCCAGGCTTCGAACCCATTCGGCCATGTAGCTGGGTGTGAAAGAATAGTGGGAATTGAAGTAACGCGCAAATGCCATTTGGCGTTGACGCGACTTTTTGAGTGCGGAGATTTCTCCTCGCATGCCATTTGATTTGAGCCGGCCCATATGCCGCAGGATCGAGAGGCCGGCCAGGCGTCCCTCGGTCAACGACTTGGCCGCTCCGCCCACCGCCGTGATTTCGCCGGCGGCATAAATCCTGTCGATGCTGGTTTCGAGATCTTCGCTCACCTTTACGACCCAGCCGCCCAGTCCCGAGTTGAATGCCAGCCCGCAGCCGGCAAGCTGCGCCAGCTCGACGTTGGCGGTGAAGCCGAATCCGATCGCAAGGCAGCCGGGGTTATAAATCGTTTCAGTGCCGGGAATCACCCGCCCAGCATGGTCGACGCGGGACGCCACCACTTCGACCTGTCCGCCGTCTCCTCGGGCCTCGATGAGGCGGGTTCCGCCGCACAAGGCGGTTCCCGCCAGCCGCAGCCGCGCGAGCATGCCGCTGCCGTAGGCGAACTTGGCGAACTGCTGGGCCACAAGGCCGAGCGTCGGCATTCGTTTAAAAAGCGGCGCCTCATGCAGCACGGCGGGCACGCGGCCGCCGCTCTTCTGAAGGTCGCGGGCAACGGCATTTAGAAAAATCCCGGCACCCGCGACCAGCACCTCCCGTGCCGGCAGGATGCCGGACTGCTTGACGAGGATCTGAACGGCGCCCGTTGCCATAACGCCGGGATGCGTCCAGCCTTTAAAGGGGATAAACCGTTCCCGGGCGCCGGTTGCCAGCAGAATGCGGTCGCATTCCACCAAGCGAATCCCGCCGTTTCCATCCGCAACCAATAGCTTGAAGCCGGGCTCGATGCCGAGCACCTCCGCTCGGCTTGCGGTCTCGACCGAGAATTGAGGCAGGCTCTCGATCAGGGCCAGCCCCCGACGCCTGGCCCTGTCGACCCAAGCTCCTCCCCGCCGCCGTCCGCCGCGCAGATACTGCCCGCCCGGGTGCAGGTTGTCGTCCAGCACCAGCACCTGGACTCCAAAGCGGCCCAGCACCTCGGCCGCGGCGAAACCGGCGAGCCCGCCTCCGACAATGGCGACCTCCACGCGCTTAGCGGCCATCGGTGAAGACCTCCATGCCTTCGCGCACCGCGGTCATGCAGGCGCGCCGGTCCGGCATCCCATCGACGGTCACGCGGCACTCCTGGCAAACTCCCATCCCGCAAAAACCCCCGCGGGCGGTTTTTGTTGAGTCTTTGATCGAATGCCTTAAGGTTCGAATGCCGGCGGCCAGCAGCGCTGCGAAAAGCGTTTCGCCGCAGTGGGCCGCCACGGGCCTGCCGTTCACCCGGATCGTCACCTGGGTTCCGCGGGGATGGTTCTTGGTTCTCAAAGCGTTCATGCCAAATTCTCTCGAAAACGCTCTAGGCGGAACGCGTCCAGAGGAAACTGCGTCCGGCCCGTGGCGATCAGCTCGGCGATGAGCTCGCCGGTGATGGCCGCAAGCGCAATGCCGTCGCCCTCGTGTCCGGCCGCCATGATGAACCCTTCCAACCCCGCCACCCTCCCCAGGATCGGCAGGCCGTCCGGCGTGTAGGGTCGAAGTCCTCCGAAGGTACGGATCACCGGCACGAGTTTGAGCGACGGAATGACAGGAACGATGCGACTTGCGATCGTGCGGATGCCGTCGAAGGTGGTGCGCCGATCGAAGCCCACGAACTCGCGGGTCGAACCGATCAGGATGTTGCCGCTGTCCGCCTGTTCGAGCGAGAAGCCCATGCCGCCCGCTGCAGCAAGCTCCGGCTTGAACTTGGCTGCAACGTATTGAGCTGAAATCAAGCAATGCCGCAGCAGGGGCGGCACCGCCGCCGTGACCAGGATCTGCCCGCGCCGCGGTGTGATGGGGATTTCCAAGCCGGCCATCCGGCCGACCTCGGCCGCCAGGGCCCCGGCCGCGTTGACGACGACGGGAGCGCTGATTCGACCGTTATCGGTAATGACCCCGGTGGTTTTGCCCGCAGCTTTACCGATATCCTTGACCGCTACCCCTGTCAAAATCCGCGCCCCCGCGGATTTTGCAGTGCACAGAAAGGCAAACGTGAGCGCATACGGGTTCACCTGCGAGTCCAGCGCCGAATAAGTCGCCGCGGCCACCTTCTTCGAGAGACACGGCTCGCGGCGCCGGGCCTCGTCGCCTTCGATCAGCTCCACATCGAGGCCGCTTTGGCGCTGTTCCTCCACAAACAACCGCATGGCGGCCAACTCCGCCTCGCATTCGATCAGGCACATGCCCCCCGGATTCTTGAATTCGATCCCACCACCAAGCAGATCGACCAGGCCGTCCAAACGCCTGCGGCTTTCCAAAGCCAGCCGTAGGTGCAGTCCGGGCTTCTTGGACTGCAGGAACACGAGCCCGTCGCAGGCCCCCGAGCTGCCGGCGGCCGGGTGGCGCTTCTCGATCAGCAGGGGTTTGATTCCATGGCGGGTGAGATGGAACGCGACGGACGCGCCGATGATGCCGGCGCCGATGATGAGCACATCTGCCGTTTTGGGGCCCACAGGCAAAGGACTTCCTCAGGCGGGCCGGCCGGCTCCCGGCGTAGCCGCCGGCGCCGACCGGGCTTGCAGGTAGGACCAGGTCCAGGTCCCCAGACCGGCACATAGCCCGATGATCAAATTGACCTGGTCGGCGAACACCAGGAAGCAGGCTGCACCGACGAGAAGGATTCGCTGAACGGGATGGAGGGGAGCGAAGAGCTGTCCGATCACCCCGGCGGACAGGCAGACCACTCCGAACACCGTCGTCAAAAGCGTCAACGCAATCTGCCCGGAGCTTCCATTCAGAAGCAGCTCCGGCTGGAAGACGAACGCAAACGGCACCAGAAACCCGGCGATCCCCAGCTTGAAGGCCTCGAAGCCGGTGGCCATGGGCTCGGCGCCGGCGATGTTGGCGGCGGCGAAGGCCGTGACCGCGTCGGGAGGAGTCATGTCGGCCAGCACCGCGTAATAGAAAACGAAGAAATGGGCGGCCAACGCCGGAACGCCGAACTTGCTTAAGGCATAGGCGCCGACCGTGACGGCAATGATATAGGAGGCGGTCGTCGGGATCCCGGTCCCGATGACGCTGACCACCAGAAAAACGAGAAGCAGCACCAAAAGTAGGGAATTGAGCGAAAAGGAAACCAGAATCGAGCCGAACGACAGAGCCACGCCGGTACGGGTCAGCACGCCGACCACCATGCCGGATCCGGCCAGGACCGCCGCGATCAGCGCGCAGTTCACCATGGACCCGCAGAAAAGATCCAGCAGCTTGCGCGGGGTCAGCCAGGTTTTACGATCCAATAGACTGAGCAGCAGGATGAACCATATGGTGTGGAACGCCGCCTTGGCCGGCGAGTAGCCGTAGGCCAGCAGCCCCACGACCGCGAGAAACGGGAGGAAAAAATAGCTGTGCCGCAGAAGGCTGCGGAGCGTCGGCCTATCCGCGCGATCGATGCGCTGGATCCCCCGTTTGAGAGCGATGAAGTGCACCATGCAAAAAACGCCCAAATAATAAAGAAACGCCGGAATGACCGCCACCTTGATGATGGTGAAGTAGGGGACCCCCGTTATTTCCGACATGATAAAAGAGCCGGCGCCCATGATGGGCGGCATGAGCTGGCCGCCGATGCCCGAGACAGTCTCGACGGCCGCGGATTGCTTGGCGGTGTACCCGCTTTTTTTCATGAGCGGGATGGTGAAGGAGCCGGTGGCGTAGACGTTGGCCACCGAGGAACCTGAAACGGAACCGTAGAGCCCCGAGGAAATGACGGCGATTTTGGCGGAGCCGCCCCGCGCCCAGCCGGCGGCCCAACCCGCGAAGTTGATCAGGAAGTCTCCGGCCCCGGTTTGAAGCAATACCGCCGCAAACAGGATGTAAATGTAGAGGATTTCAGCGGAGATCCCCATGAGAAAGCCGAACACGCCCTCGTCGGTCGGCAGGTAAAGGATTTCCACCGCCCGGTCGAGCGTGAAGGCTTTGTAATGGAACAGCCCCGGCCAGAACTGGCAGGTCATGAGATAGATCAAGACGACGGCGACGGTGACGGCGAACCACTTCGAAATGGACCGGCGGCAGGCTTCGATGACGGCAAGCGCCAGAAGCCCGCCCAGCACCACCTCCTCCGGCCGCACGGGGTGGAAGCCGACAAACCGTTGGTTCAGGCGGTCGGCATAAAAAACGGTGTAAAGCGACGCCGCCAAGCATATCGCCGCCGCCAAAAGGTCGATCACGCTCGGGCGGTGGCGCGGCGACTTCTTCCAGGCCGGGTAAAGCAGGTAAACAAACGGCAGGAGCATGGACAGGTGCAAGCCGCGAAAAGTGCGAGGCTCAGGCGACCCGAACCCCGCGCAATAATAGTGGAAAAACCCGGCGATCACCGCTACCACCAAGATCGGCACCTTCCAGGGGAGCGTCAGTTCCCGCATCGTCTCAATTAGCTCCAGTCGTTTATCGCCACAAAATCATGCGGCTCGAAACATCGGCGCTTTTTTATTTCAATACGCCTTTTTCCTTGTAGTACTTGATGGCCCCGGGGTGCAGCGGAACGCCGCAGCCGGTCGGGCCGTCTTTGATTTCGTAAGTCTCCATGCTGGAGTGGACCTTGCGGGCCTTTTCGTAGTTGTCGTTAAAGGCCTTGGTCAGACGATAGGCCAGCTCATTGCTCATGTCCTTGTGGACGGTGATGACGCTTCCGGCCACCGCAGTAACGACGTCTTTGGTGTTGGCCGCCTTCTCATAGGTGCCGGCCGGGATCTTGCCCTTGGTGATCCCGAATTGTTCCAAGTGCTTGAGGGAGCTATCCGAGAAGTCGATCAGTTTCAGCTTGCGGCCCACCGACGCCTCGGTCACGGCGGCGCCGGGGATGGCCAGGAAGGTGAAAACGCCGTCGGCATTCTTGTCCTTGAACTGGTTCGCCTGAAATGCGTAGTTGCCGCGCAGGAAGGTGAAGCCCGCCTTCTCGAGGTCGGGGATGCTGGTCTTGTAGGAATCGAGCACGCGCTCCAGCACCCAGGTGTCCGAGCTTCCGGCCTGGGAGATGGCCAGGCGCACCTTCTTCTTCTGGCCGAAGATCTCGTCCATGCTGTTGAGCGGGGACTCCGCGTCCACATAAAAGTGGAAGTAGTTCATGCTCATGCCGCCGGCCAGCGCCCGCAGCTCTTCGAGCGGTTTTTCAAACGGCGCCATGCCCTTGTAGGCGGCCGCGTTCAGGAAGGGCAGCCCCCAGCCGATCTCCGCCCCCTTGCTGGCGACCACGGCCGGGTTCTGCAGCCCGCCGCCGGGTACAACCTTGATCACGATGTCCGGGTCGGCTTCCTTGACGATGGTGGCGATGCCGCCGGCAATGCTGTACCAGCCGCCGCCGGCCCCGCCGGCGGTCCAGGTGAGGGTGACCTGCTGCGCCTGCAGCGGCAGGGCGGCAAAGACCATGAACGAACAAACAGCGGCGAAAACCCCTAAGCTCCTTTTCATTCGACACCTCCCGAAATGGTTTGAAACCCGGCCCTCGGGCCGATGAAATGATTAAACTGACAGCAAATAGCAGCGCCCAACAAATGCTGTCAAGCAATTCCTGGTGGTATTGTATGTTGAAAAGACTGATGATAGACAGGTTTCATGAGCGTGAAATCAACTCCCGCACCCCCGCCGGCGATCGGCATCCTGGTGATGGATGCCCGCATCGAGCGCATCCCCGGAGACGTCGGCAACCCCGCGACCTTTCCTTTTGCGGTGACCTGCCGCACGGTGGCCGGCGCCACGCTCAAACGGCTGATCAGCGAACGCGATCGATCCTTGCTGGACCCGTTCATTGCAGCCGGATGGGAGCTGGTGCGGCAGGGGGCGCGGGCCCTGACCACGAGCTGCGGGTTCATGATCCTTTTTCAGGAAGAGCTCTCCAGAGAATTCCCCGTGCCGGTGTTCACCTCAAGCCTGCTGCAGCTTCCTTTCATCCAGGCGACCCTGCGACCGCAGGACCGCATCGGGATCATTACGGCCGATGCCTCCAACCTAACGCTGGAGCACCTCCAGCGAGCCGGCGGCAACGTGGATCGGATCACGGTTGCCGGGCTTGAGAGCCAGCCCAAGTTCAGGGAAGCGATATTCGCAGAAACCGGACGTATCGATAGGCAGGGCGTCGCATCCGAGGTGGTGGAACAGGCCCGGCGCATGGTGGCGGCCGACCCGCTGATCGCCACGATTCTCTTTGAATGCGCCAACCTGCCGCCCTATGCAGCGGCGGTTCAGAAGGCGGCCGGGCTTCCGGTTTACGACATCGTCACCATGATCCGGCACGTGCATGCGGCACTGGCGGCAGTGTCTTTTGAAAAATAGAAACGGCTCGCCGTTTCTATCGGTCGAAAAAGATGTTCTTGCCGGCGGCGGCCAGCGGAATCCCCATCACGAAATCCCAATCCACCACTTTGGTCTCCCGCGCAACCGCACCGATGCGGTACATGATGCGGTTGTCCACGTTCAGCATGCTGGCGGTCTTAACGGCCGAGCCGAGGGCGATGCCCATGTCGAGCAGGCGGAAGGCGCAGATCGGACCGGAGAACTCGCTCGTCATTTTTGACTGCTTTTCGAGGCTTTTGCAGTCCGGGTACCCGCAGGCCCCGCAGTCGAGTCCCACCGCTTTCGCATCCTTGAGGCCGATCAGCACCACGGCCCCGGATCGCGCAACTCCCTTGGCGTCGCGATCGAAGTCTTTTTTGCCAGTCCGCCGGCCGAAGCGGACCATCGCTTCCGCGAGGGCCTGAACGGCATCACCTATCATGACATGCGTCTGAACGAAATTCACCCCTTTGCTCTTGGGGGCAGTCACCGCAGAGAGTTCCATCAATTTAGCCGCAATTTCGATGGCGTCCATTTTTCCGACTCCTTCTGGATGTTTACTT
This sequence comes from uncultured Desulfatibacillum sp., assembly GCA_964570965.1. Taxonomy (GTDB): domain Bacteria; phylum Desulfobacterota; class Desulfobacteria; order Desulfobacterales; family SpSt-501; genus SpSt-501. Next base: position 9,458 of record CAZNAX010000028.1, on the reverse strand, counting down.
GGGACGATTCACTGGTTAAGATAGTGCACCAGCGTGATCTGGTTCATTTGTGGGAAATGGCTATCAAACGATTCTACTTTTATGCATCGTTATAATCTGCACCACTACCAGCACAGCCACCGTTTCCTTGCCGACCACGCGCGCGGGGAACGATCCACCCACCAGGTGATCGTACTCACCTTGGCCATGATGGTGATCGAAATCGCCGCCGGCATGGTATTCGGCTCGATGGCTCTGCTGGCGGACGGCTGGCACATGGGCACCCACGCGGTGGCTCTAGGCATCACAGCTCTGGCCTATTACTTCGCCCGCCGGCACGCCGACAACCCCCGTTTCACCTTCGGCACCGGAAAGGTCGGCGAATTGGGCGGATTTGCCAGCGCCGCAGTGCTCGCCGTAGTCGCGGTCGTGATGGCTGCCGAATCCGTGCAGAGGCTGATCGAGCCCAACCCCATTCGCTTCAACGAAGCCATTGCGGTAGCCGTGGCAGGCCTGATCGTCAACGTGATCAGCGCCTTTCTCCTCAATGACCGCCACTCCCATGATCACGAAGACGGCTCCGGTAAGGGGCACCTTCATGATCACAACTTGAAGGCGGCCTACCTCCACGTGTTGGCCGACGCCCTCACCTCGCTTCTGGCCATCGTGGCGTTGTCGGCCGGCAAGGCCTTCGGATGGGTGTGGATGGACCCCTGCATGGGAATCGTCGGGGCGGTCATTATCACCAAATGGGCCTACGGCTTGCTGATGGATACCGGACGGATTCTGCTCGACCGCGATGTCGACCCGGGCTTCGTCTCCGCGATCGTGCAGCGCATCGAAGCGGAGTCCGACAACCGGGTTTCCGATATCCATGTCTGGCGGGTCGGCGCCGAGAGCCTTTCCGTTATCCTATCGATTGTTACCCACCACCCGCAACCTCCCGAGCACTATAAGGAGCTGATCAGGGACTTTGATGAAGTCGCGCACGTGACCGTGGAGGTGAACCCCTGCGAGGGCGAAGCCTGCATTCAGCCGGCCGTTCCAGGCGGCTGAATGGATAACCCCAAAAAGCAACAGGGGCGACCTCGCTATCGCGGTCGCCCCTGATCATCCTGAATCGTCGATGCGCTACCCGAGCCGCTCCTTCAAGGCTTTGAGCTGGGCATTTAGACGTGCCGGCAGCCGCTCGCCGAACTGCTTGAAGTGTTTGTCGATGTCGGGAAGCTCGACTTTCCAGGCAGCCGCGTCCACCTTCATCAGCTCCGCCAGGTCCGGGGCAGGAATCGATAGCCCCTTCAGATCGAGTTCGCCATCCTTGGGGAGGATGCCGATCGGGGTCCGGCGGCCTTCGACCTTACCCTCCACCCGCTCGCACATCCACTTCAACACCCGGCTGTTTTCGCTGTAGCCCGGCCACAGCCACTTGCCCTCGGGGCTCTTGCGGAACCAGTTCACGTAGAAGATGCGCGGCGCCTTGGCGCCCAGCCTGTCGCCCATATCGAACCAGTGCTGGAAGTAGTCGCCCATGTTGTACCCGCAGAAGGGTTTCATGGCAAAGGGGTCGCGCCGCAGGTTGCCTACCGCGCCGATGTTGGCGGCCGTGGTTTCGGATGCGGCCGTGGAGCCCATGAACACCCCGTGGTCCCAGTTGTAGGCCTCATGCACCAAGGGCACCACGCTGGCGCGCCGGCCGCCGAAGACGAAGATGTCGATCGGCACCCCTTCCAGCTTCTCCCAATCCGGGCTGATGACCGGACACTGCTTCGCCGGCGCCGTAAAGCGGGCGTTGGGGTGGGCCGCGTCCGCCTTGCTCGCCGGGGTCCAGTCCTTGCCTTTCCAGTCGATGGCGTGCGCCGGCGGCGGGCCGTCGAAGCCCTCCCACCAGATGTCGCCGCTGTCGGCGAGGGCGCAGTTGGTGAAGATGACGTTCTCCTTCAGACTGTCCATGGCCGCCGGGTTGGAGTCATAGGAGGTCCCCGGCGCCACGCCGAAAAACCCGCTTTCGGGGTTGATGGCATAGAGCCGGCCGTCCGGCCCGATCTTCATCCAGGAGATGTCGTCTCCGATGCACTCGGCCTTCCAGCCGGGGATGGTCGGGTGGATCATGGCGAGATTGGTCTTGCCGCAGGCCGAAGGGAAGGCCGCCGCGATGCGGAAGCGCCGTCCCTCGGGGTTGGTCAGGCTCAGGATCAGCATGTGCTCGGCCATCCAGCCCTCGCGCCGGGCCACGGCCGAGGCGATCCGCAGCGCCAGGCACTTTTTCCCCAGCAGGGCATTGCCGCCGTAGCCCGAGCCGTAGGACCAGATCAGGTTTTCATCCGGAAAGTGGCTGATGTATTTCTGTTCGATGGGGGCGCACGGCCAGGGAACGTCTTTCTGGCCTTTTTCGAGGGGTGCACCGATGGAATGCAGGCAGGGGATGAACTCGCCGTCTTGGCCAAGTACGTCGAGCACCCGGGTCCCCACGCGGGTCATGATATGCATGTTGCAGACCACGTAAGGGCTGTCGGTGATCTCGATGCCGATTTTGGCCAGCGGCGAGCCGACCGGACCCATCGAGAAGGGGATCACATACAAGGTGCGGCCCCGCATGCAGCCCTTGTAAAAACCGGTCATGGTTTTCTTGAGCTCGACAGGGTCGATCCAGTTGTTGGTGGGGCCGGCTTCGATCTTGGAGGGCGTGCTGATGTAGGTCCGGTCCTCCACCCGGGCCACATCGCTGGGGGCCGAGCGGAACAGAAAGCTGTTGGGGCGTGTTTTGACGGGGATGGTGGCCCCGCTGGCGACCATCTGGTTCATGAGGCGGTTGTACTCGGCCGTGGAGCCGTCGCACCAGCAAACGCTGTCGGGTTGGCACAAAACGGTGCAGTCCTGAACCCACTGATTGAGCCTGGCGTTGTTCGAGGGTGTTTTCATTCGTTCCATTCTCCGATGGGAAGTAATATTGGCTGAGCACGACACGCAAGGATTTATCGTTATTCTACAACAAATGTCGATGTCAAGCAAAACCGTCCTTCACCCCGGTTGGGCCGCCGGATTCTTTCCGGGCTTTGATGCCTCCCTCGACAAAATTCGCCGGAAACCTTTTTTTGAACCAGGGTATCCGTGAGGGACTGGCTGACTGACCCGCCCTTGGCGCAATACTGGACCACGGCGCCCCCTTACGGCAGCTCCCGGCTCCAGGTCTCGACCTGCACGGGGTTGCGCCAGGCCGCTCAGAATGCTTGAACAGCCGACCCATTTCGTGTTAGTAACTCTCATTCCATTCGATTTCCGACTCGTTCCGACGGCATTTCGTTTTCTGCTCCTGCATCTCATTTTTCACGCTGTCTCCTCAACAACAATTTCCAGGTGAAACCCTATAGGGAAAGGCCATCTCATGCAAAAACAGGACCTCCAGGGCCGACGGGTTATCAATGACATCCCTGGCCCGAAGCGCGCCGCTGCCGTCCCGCACCCAAGCGAACATCGATATCGAACTCTGGTGGAGGCTGCCAGCGACTGGATGTGGGAGGTGGATCAAAATGGAAGATACACCTTCAGCAACTGCACGGTCGAGCATATCCTGGGCTACCCGCCGGAGGACATCATCGGCAGAACCCCGTTTGATTTCATGCCGCCCGCTGAGGCGGCAAGGCTCACTCTGGTCTTTCGCGAAATTGCTGCCGCCCAAAAACCGTTTTCGCGGCTGGAAAATATCAATCTCCACAAGTCCGGCCGCGAAGTGGTGCTGGAAACCGGCGGCGTGCCGGTTTTTGGTAAAACGGGTGAATTCCTCGGGTTCAGGGGCATCGATCGCGATATCACCGCCCGCAAGAAGCTCGAGCAAGACCTCCGGAAGGCGCGGGAGAGGTTGGAGAAACGGGTCCGGAGAACCACATCGGAGATTAAAGCCAAAAAAACAACGCTTCAGCAAGAGATCAGCATTCGCAAGCAAATCCAAGCCGAGCTGGCGCAGAGCGAGAATCAATTCCGATCCCTGATGGAAACCCTGAACGAGGGCTTCGGAATTGTGGATGCTGAAGGCCGGTTTACTTATGTCAACGATAAGCTGCTCGAGATGCTGGGCTATGCCCGCAGCGAAGTGCTGGGGAAAAAAGTCAGCGACTTCATGGACGAGAGGAATCGCCGCATTCACAAGAAACAGCTGGATATGCGCCAAAAAGGCATTGAAACGCCTTACGAGATCCAATTCGCCACCAAGGACGGCAGGTCCATAGCAACCATCGTATCGCCCAGGGCGACGTTTGACGCGGACGGTCGGTTCCAGGGAAGCTTTGCCGTCATTACCGACATCAGTGCGATGAAAACCGCCCAAAAAGACCTGCGCCGCCGCGAGCAGCAGCTCAGGGAGAAAACCCTGCGCCTGCAGGAGATGAACACGGCCCTGGAGGTTCTGCTGCGCAAGCGCGAGCAGGACAAGACCATCATCCAGAAAAGAATTCTGGTCAATCTCAGGCGGCTGGTGGCGCCTTACCTGGATGCCCTTGCCGACACCCGTTTGAGCGAACGGCAGCGGTTTCTGGTGGGCATCTTGAAATCCAATCTAAATGAGGTAATGTCGCCGTTTTCCGAAAGGCTCTCGACTGCTGCAATCGACCTGACCAAGATGGAGCTGGAGGTCGCCAACCTGGTCCGGATGGGAAAAAGCACCGGGCAGATCGCCGCTGCTCTGAACATTTCCTACAAAACCGCTGAAACCCACCGCTGGCGGATCCGCAAGAAACTGGGTTTGACACATCGAAAGGCCAATCTGATGAACTTTCTTTCCAAACTGGATGATCCCGTATAAAAACTAGGGGAATTCAGCGGGAAAAATCAGGTTGGAATTATAGTTGACGTTTGTCTATAATAATCTGCCGGGCGGGTTGAGTTTGCACCTCCCCTGACCGGCCGCGATTGTTAAGGGGTGGCGCCGCGACGCCACCCCGAGGCGGATGTGCCGGCAGCGTTCTTGACTTCAGAAGGACCAACGGTTCCACCGCCGTTCAATTCTGATTATTTCGCATCTTTGCCGCGCTGGCACAGCTGGATTTCTCTCAACTTCCATCTCCCGAAAGAAGAGAGGAATATTATGCCCAAGGCCGCACGGACTCCAGCGGTACCGCCAATGAAACCCCCTGCTCCTCAAACCGGCCCCACGACCGAGAAGGTCTTAAGGATCAGCGAGGAAAAATGCGCCATGATCCTGGAAAACATCCAGGACGGCTATTACGAGGTCGATCTGAACGGCAACTACACGTTTTTCAATGAAGGACTGCTGCGCATCACCGGCTATCCCCGTGAAGAAATGCTCGGCATGAACAACCGCAGAATCGTAGATGAGTACAACCGAAAGAGAGTATTTAAAGTTTTCAACCAGGTTTACCTTACGGGAGTACCGGCCCATGCCTTCGACTGGGAATGCATCCGCAAGGACGGCACCCGGCGCTTCGTGGAGGTGTCGGTCACCCTCAAAAGGGATGCGGACAACCACCCCATCGGTTTCATGGGCATCGCCCGGGACATCACTCAACGCAAGTTGGCGGAGCAGGCGCTCCGGGAAAGCGAAGATCGCTACCGCATGATCATCGAAAACATCCAGGACGGCTATTACGAGGTCGATCTGGACGGCAACTACACGTTTTTCAATGAAGGGCTGCTGAGCATCACCGGTTATCCCCGTGAAGAGATGCTCGGACTGAACAACCGCAGAATCGTGGACGACTACAACAACAAGCGGGTTTTCAACACCTTCCACCAGGTCTATCTGACGGGAGTCCCGGCTCACGCCTTCGACTGGGAATGCATCCGCAAGGACGGCACCCGGCGATTTGTGGAGGTATCGGTGTCCCTCAAGCGGGACATCCACGGCAAGCCCTTGGGGTTCATGGGGATCGCTCGCGACATCACGGAGCGCAAAAAATATCAGGCCGAGCTGGAGGCCAAGGAAACCGAGCTGAAACAAAAAAACAAGAGTCTCGAGGAGGCCAACACGGCCCTGAACGTCCTGATGAAAAAGGTGGAGGAGCACCGCGCCATCTATGAGGAGGCCCTCAGAGACAATCTCAACAAAGTCGCCATGCCCTACTTGCAGCGGGCCAAGGAAAAGATCAAAGACAAGACCGCCATGGACCATCTGAGCCTGCTGGAGGAAAGCCTGAACTCCATCTTCGCCCCCTACGCCCACAGTCTGGCCTCGGAATGCCCCCGCCTGACCTCGACTGAAATCGACGTAGCCAATTTTGTCGTTCAGGGCAAGCGCACCAAGGAGATCGCCGACGTTATGAATGTGACACCCAAGGCCATCGAGGTCCACCGCAACAACCTGCGCCGCAAATTCGGCCTGACCAACCAGAAGACCGGCCTGCGGACTCACCTGCTCACGCTGCGCTGAACTCCCTGAGGTCTCTTGAAGCTTGCGGCCGCTGGTCGCGGTTTTTGAGATTCGTCTCGCCCAACCCCGTGCCCCAACGGTCTTCCCTAGCGGTTCTCCCCTGGCTTCTAGTGGTTTTTTAGGAGTTTTGTTGGATTGTTTTCCTCCACCCTTGTGCTTTAATCGAAGCCAACCCAGCGGCAGTTCGGCCCGGTTGCAGGAGAACCGGCAAGCAGCCGCAACTCAGGAAACCCCAAAGCAAGGGAGGCAGAAAATGAAAACCAGACTCGTCACCATCATTATCATCGGTTGTTTGGCGGCGGCGGCCGGGGCTATTCCGGCCTACGGCGATGAGGTCTCCAGCGAGCAGCAGAAGCGTTATTACCTCGATTGCATCAACGCGGAGATCGATAACAACAGCTGTAAAGTGGCGCTGCTGGGATCCCGGTCCAGGAATCTGCAGACCTACGGCACCAACGCCGGCCGGAAAGCGGTATTTCTGTCGCAAAACAGGGAGGCCCTGGTACAGGAGATGATGGTTCTAAATGTCAGCATGCGGCCGCACGCAGTGCACAAGTACCTGCTGCAGCGTTTCAGTCTCGAACCCTCCATGCAGGCAGCCAAGTAGCAGCCGGATAGGAGCGCGCCATGAAGATCTTATCGAAAGCCGTGGAGCGTCGGCGCCACAAGCGCCTGGCCGTCATGGGCAGCCCGGTGGCCATCATGAAACCCGGCCCTTCAAGGCCGGGGAAGGTCACCCGCATCAGTGCCACAAGCGTTGAGATCATTTATGATTCCATCGACAGCGCACGACCTGACGACACCGGCGAGCTCGATATCCTCGCCGCCGACTTCGTTCGGCCGGTCTACCTGGAACGGCTTCCGGTCAGGATGGTCTCGGACAGCGCAACCAGCGACAATACGGGTCCGCCGGTACGCAAGCGGGTACTGGCGTTCGACCCGATGACCGCAGATCAGCACAATCAGCTGCAAAGTTTCATCTACTCGTTTGCATATTGACCCGGTCTGCGATCATCAACCAGAACGAGATAGCAGCAGGTCAGATCGGCGAAACGGTGGGCAAGGCAGCCGTGTATCCTGCTTCGGCTGCCTTTAGATCGAGATGCAGGCTGGCGACCTGCTCCAAGGCAGGGTAGGCGCAACGGTTGAGCACCCGGCTGTCCACCGTTTTGATGTATTTGCGGCAGGATTGGCAGGCGTCCACGCGGTATTCCTTCTCTTCTTCGCTGTAGAGATAAAACAGGCCCTCCTGGTTCCGGCTGCTGCAGAAGGGGCACAAGGCCCGGTTCAGGGGCCACTTGTGCCAGCAGAAGCTGCAAAACAGATAGCGCTGGCCCTCGCCTTCCAGCCAGGCGATCGCCGGCGGGCTGCCGCAGACCGGACAGTATCCCTGCTCCCCGGAGGGTGACGGATCGAGATACCCGGCCAGCTGGGCGGCGCAGCCGCAGAGGGAGGGCCGCAGGGCGTGGTAGAGAAAAAAGACCAGGGCCTTCGGCTCTATCCCCATCTCTTCCGCGCCGGCGATGACGACCGATTCCTGCGCTTTTAAAAACGGCCCGAAGAGGGCCGTTGCTTTTTCCGCCCGGTCGGACAGCATCCGGGCCGCCCCGGCCAGCTCCGACCCGCAGTCGACTGCAATGCGGCACAGCTCACTCAAAAGGTGTTCGGAAGCCTGAGAGTCGAAAACCATCTCCGCAGCCATGACCAGGGGCAACTGCTCGCGGCGTTTGATGCGGATCAAATCCTCGGACAGAGGGATGGGGTTTAGGCGGAGCCGCGGCCGGACTTCCTCCTGGGCCGCGAAGATGTGCCCGTAAAAGGCAATCAGCTCTCGATAGGCGGGTCTTGCGGCGAGGATGCCCTCGGCGGCCAGCCGAACTAGGTCAGGGGTATATTCCGGAAGCGGATTCGTGGGGGTGGTCATCGATTCCCTCGGCCGGCCGGTGCATCGCCGTGCGTTTTAAGATGAAAAAAGCAAGGGGGAGGAAACCGCTTCCCCTCCCCCCTGCGCATGTCGTTCAGTAAAAAGGCTAGCCCAGCTGCGCAAAAAAATTCCTCAGCGGGCTGAGCATCCGCTGCATGGCCACCGCGCGCGTGATGTCGATTTCGCGTTCGGAGGCCACCGCATATTCCCAGTACAGGTTCGGATCGTAGGCCACCAGATAGATCACCCGGGTCTTATCCGGGTTGAGCAGGGTCGCCTTCGGGAACTTGTGCCTGACCTCGGCCAGGCGAACCTGGGCCCATCCCCGTATGTCCTTGTACTCCCCGAAATTCATGGCACCCGTCGGGCAGGTCTGGACGCAGGCGGGCAGAAGCCCGTTGGACACCCGGTCGATGCACATGTCGCACTTGGCCAGGCTTCCGTCCGGACCCTTGCGGGGAATGTTGTACGGGCAGGATTCGATGATGCTGTCTGCGTCCAGGTCCTTGGTCACCTTGGTGTAGATCACCGCGCCGGTGGCCTTGTCTTTGTAGATGGCTTGCGGCTCACCGGCAGCCTCCAGGCATGGCGGTTCGGTGCAGTGCCGGCACTGGTCCGGGAAAAACAGCCAGTTGAGCTTCTTGTTGATCTCGGCCTCGCTCATCCGCACGAGCTTGTAAGTCGTGAAGGAGAGATCTTGGGGGTTCTGAAACGAGCCCCGATTGACGGTTTTTTCCGCCGGCAGTTTTTTCCACTGCTTGCAGGCGATCTGGCAGCCGCGGCAGCCGGTGCAGGTGGTCGTGTCGATGAAAAATGCCTTGCTCATATAAGATCACCTCCTTCCGATTAGATCTTCACGATGTTGACCATGAAGGCCTTGGTTTCAGGAATGCGCGTGTTGGGGTCTCCGGTCGACGGCGTGAGCAGGTTGATGCTCTCCTCCTTACCGCTTTCCGGCCAACGCCAGCCGTAATGCCAGGGGAAACCCACCTCGTGTACGATCAGATCGCCCAGCTTGAAAGGCTTGAAGCGTTTGGTGACGATGGCGGTGCACTCCACCGCACCCCGCGCCGAAACCGCCTTGACCCGCTGGCCGTTCTTGATCTGCTTGAGGGCCGCGAGCTCCTCGCTGAGCTCGACGAACATCTGCGGCTGGGCCTCCATCAGCCAGGCCTG